>NZ_JBIWYK010000035.1:0-13526 GCF_044752385.1 Allobosea sp. CER48
TGGCGGAGGCCGATGACCGCGGCGGCCGGCAAGGCAAGTCCGGCAAGGCTCGGATCGAGGAATGCCTTGATCGGCAGGTGGTCGGACGCGATGCGCGCCAGTGGCGTGTCGTGGACGGTGACGTCGGACAGCATCTCCGGCCGATTGGCGATGATGCGATCGAGGGCCAGCAGCGGCAGCCCCGACGGAAAGCTCGGCACCGGCATCGGCAACGCGCCGAAGGTGGGGCCGAGTTCCTTCAGCGCCGAGCGGCCTCCGAGCCGCCATTCATTGAGATCGCCCAACAGGAGAGTGGGACGCTCGTCGCGATTCCTCATCACGTCGAGCAGCATGCGCGTCTGCTGGGAGCGCGAGCGCCGGAGCAGCCCGAGATGGGCGGCGACGATGCGCAATTCGGTGCCGCCCTCCAGATCGAGATCGACGACGAGCGCGCCGCGCGGCTCGAGCCCGGGCAGCGAGACCTGATGGACATCGCGGACCAGCCCTTGCCGGAACAGCACGACATTGCCGTGCCAGCCATGGGCGGCGGCGTTGGCACTTTCGACCGGAACCGGGATGAGGCCCGTCTCGTCCTTCAGCCTGGACAGGTCGAGCAGGCCGTGGCGCGCGCCGAAGCGCTTGTCCGCTTCCTGCAGGGCGATGACGTCGGGCGCGATCTCGCGGATCACCTGCGCGATGCGGGCCGGATCGAAGCGGCCGTCGACGCCGACGCATTTGTGGACGTTATAGGAGGCGAGGAGCGTTCCCGGCGGCCGTGTGCCCGGTTCGTGGCCGATCGCATCCGAACGGTTCTTCCGCTGGCGGAGCGAGGAGATGATGCTGGCGCGCAGGCTTGGGCTCTTCTTCTGCATCGCTCTGCCGGTTGACACTCCGAGCCCGCTCGCAGCGAGCGGAGGCGAAACTTGAACACCCACGCGTCAGGGATGTGACCGGGCCGGCTCAAAGATAAGGCGAGCCGAGCCAGATCAACCTGTCGATCAGACGCAAGACATAGGGGCGGGCGCGCAGGCCGGCAAGCGTCACCTTCGTTGCCTTGGCCTTCACGGCCTCGACGCGATGCTCGATGGCACGGGCGAAATCATGGTCGAGTATCTCGACGTCGATCTCGAAGTTGAGCCGGAGCGAACGCGGGTCAAGGTTGGAGGAGCCGACATAGGCCCAGCAGCCATCGACGACGAAGAGCTTGGAGTGATCGAAGGGCCCGGTCGAACGCCAGATCCGGCAGTAATTCTTCAGGATCTGGTCGAACTGGGCTGTCATCGCCCGGTCGACCAGCACAAGATTGTTGACCGAGGGGACCACGATGTCGATGTCGACCCCGCGTCGCGCCGCGGTGACGATGGCGCTGATCAGTTCCTGGTCCGGCAGGAAGTAGGGAGACATGATCCTGACCGAGTGCCGCGCCACCGAGAGCACGCCCATCAAGAGCTTGTGATTGGTCTCCAGATAGGCGTCGGGGCCCGACGGCACCGCCCGCATCAGCACCGATGCCTCCCCGGCGGCCGGGGGGACGATTTCCCAGGCCGGTCCCGTCAGGATTTCGCCGGCTGCGAAGCGCCAGTCCTCCGCCGCTATCGCGAAGAGATCGGCGACAACCGGACCCGTGAGTCGGAAATGCGTGTCGTGGGCATAGGCCTCGCCGGCGAATTCTCTGGTGAAGTCCTGGCGGATGTTCATTCCGCCGGTGAAGGCGATGGCACCGTCAACGACGATGATCTTCCGGTGGGTGCGTAGATTGGCATAGGGCAGCTTCAGGCCAACGATGATGTTGCCGTTGAACACATCGACCGCGACGCCACCCTCGCGCAGATGCCCGGCTATGCTCGGCACCGAGTAGCGCGCGCCGACGGCATCGATCAGCACCCGCACCGCGATACCGCGCCGATGGGCGGCGATCAGCGCGTCGGCCACGCGCAGCCCGATCGGGTCGCGATCGAAGATATAGCTTTCGAGGATGATGCTGCGTTCGGCCGCCGCGATGGCCTCGAGCATCGCGCCGTACGCTTCGTCGCCTGTGCGCAGGGTTTCGATGCCGTTGCCCGCCGTCAGCGGATGATGGACGACGCGGTCGCCAAGGGTCTTGAGCGCAGCAAAGCGCTGCCCGAAGCGATCGGCGACCAGTTCGTCGCTGGCGTGGAAATGTGTCGCCGATCGTCCATGTCCCGGGCGCTGCGCCAGAAGCGTGGCGCGCCGGATGCGGTTGACGCCCGCGATGGCATAGAGCAGCGGCCCGACGATCGGCGAGAGGATGATGACACCGGTCCAGCCGATGGCAGCGCGCACCTCGTCCTTCGTCATCACCGCATGCGCGCTCGCGATGGCGGCCATCACGATCGAGATGACGGCCAGGATATGCGGCCAGTAGTCTTGGAGAATCCCCCACATGTCCCGAAGGCTAGCGTGTGGGCGGCCGGTTCGCCATGGCCTGTCGGATCAGGGCGACATGGGGGCCGGGCGCATGATCTTCGCCTGCGCGAGCATCCTCAACGTCGCGATCACCGCAGCGGCCGAGATAGCGGTCGCGAGGCCGAACAGGAAACCGTAGCCCATCGCATCTGCGAGCTTGCCGGCGAGCATCGAGCCGACGAGGTAGACCAGTAACTGCGCGCAGGCGAGGATGGTGAAGTCGGTGCCGGGTTGCTCCGAGGTCGTCACAGCCATGAACAGCGAGTAAAGCGCGACGATCTCCATGTAGCGGATCAGCGTCTGAAAGCCGGCAGCGCCGAAGAGTGGCAAGGCGCCGGCCACGACGCCGAGCGCGTGTGCGGTGAAGAGCGCAAAGCACAGCGTCCGCAAGCCCCCGAGCAGGGCGAGCACGAAGGACAGGCCCCGCCTCTTGACCATCCAGGCCGCGAGGGCCGAGCCGGCGAGCCCCGCCGTGGTGGCGGAAAGCCCCGAGAGGTAGCCGATCTGGTCGAGCGGGATGCCGGCATCGACGAGATAGGCGCCCTCCATCGCCTTCACGAGGCCCTCGCTGGCACGATAGGTCAGTGCGATCCAGAGGATCTGGCGCGCCTCGGGACGCTTGAGGAAGGCGCGGATCGAGGGGCGCTGCGCAGGTGCCATGCCCGGGACCGGATCGTCCTCGCGCATCATCGCGGCGGCGACCAGCGGCAGCAGCGAAATGGCTGCGATGGTCACCAGCATGCCGGTCCAGCCGATATGGTGATAGAGCACGAGGCCGAGCGTGCCGCCGATGACGACGCCGAAGGCGACCGAACCGCCCTGGATGGCGTTGCCGATGGCGCGGTCGGCCTCCGGCAGATATTTCGCGGCATAGCCGTCGGTGGCGATATCCTGCGTCGAGATCAGCAGCGAGGCGACGAAACCTATTGCGATGATCGCGCCGACCTGCGTGGGCCCGATCGCGATCAGCGCGAGGATGGCGAGGATCGTCAGGCTCTGGGTAATGAATACCCAGCCGGCCCGGTGCGCACGCGCGAAGGGGCGGATGCGGTCGACCCAGGGCGCCCAGAGGAACTTGATGACGAGCGGCAGCAACAGGATGCTCATCGCGCCGATCGCGGTGCGCGAGACGCCGAGCTCGCGCATGATCGGAGGCAAAGCGGCGACGAAGAGATAGGACGGAATCGCCTGCGCCAGGTAAAGCCCCGCGAGAACGGCGAAGAGCCGATAGCGCTGTACCGGGGGCAGCACCGCGTCGGCGCCGACCGGCTCGATCGCGCTGCTCATATCGACATCCCGCTGTGGTGGAGGAGCAGGAATGCCCGGCCCGCTGCCTCCTCGCGCTCGGCGACGATCGGGAAGGGCCAGAGCCTCCGGAAGACGTCCGCCGTCGTTTCGCTGGCATCGGGGCGCACGATGGCGCAGGCGCGGCAGAAGAGCGACACGCGCTCCCGCGTCGCCTTGAACCAGAGCGCCTGCTCGCGTTCGCCGGCCGGGGAGAGCGCCCGGCCGCCGCCGAAGACCGTCAGCAGCGTATAGGGCTCTTGGCGTTTGCCGATCCGATGAAGCGCGTCGAGATAGTCGCGCTCGTCCTGCGGCTGGTAGGGCGGCATGAAGCGCAGCGTTACCACCGCATCGGCGTCGATATCGAGGCTGACCATCTGCCGCGGCCTCAGAAAGTCTTGCGGAAGCCGAGGGTGATCGTCCGGCCCCAGCTGTAGTTCGCCAGGTTGCGGACCGAGGTCGCCGTCGGATTCTGGTAGCTGCGGTCGAACAGGTTGTTGACCGCGACATAGGCCTCGCCCTCCCAGACCGGGGCCGTGAGGGCGACGTTCATCGTTGCCGCACCCTTCAGCTTGTACCGGGTGCCGCGCAGGTCGATGGCGACGTCTCTGTCGGAGAAGGCCTCGCCCTCGACACGCAGCTGCATGCCGTTCACGAAGCGGTAGCTGCCATAGAGCATGCCGCGCCAGGGCGAGCCGATGCGATTGTTCGGCAGGTTGCTGTCGAGCTTGCCGTCGCCATTGGTGTCGTAGCGGCCCTCGCGATAGGAGAGCACGGTGCCCATGGTGAAGGCGTCGGTGATCGTGACATCGCCCGTCGCCTCGACGCCCCAGATCCGCTCCTTCTGTTGCGACATCGTGTTGGTGACCGGGTCGAAGGTCACGCCCTCGTCAGACGTGCTGATGTAGCCGCTCAGCGACCCCTTGAAACGGTCGTAGCTGCCGCGGATTCCGAGCTCGTAATTGTTCACGATCTGCGCCTGAGGGGCGATCGAGGCATAGCTGATCGTCTGCCGGCTGGCCGGCAGGCAATTCGGCGATTGCACCGGGCAGGCATAGGCGGTCGAGATGCCGGCGCGGCGGGTGAAGGCTCCGACATCCGGCAGCGCGAAGCCCTGCGAGAAGCCGCCGAAGATCTCGCTCGTCTCGGACAGCTTGATCGTCGCGCCGATATTGGCGGTGAGCGCCGAATAGTCGAAGTCGCCGCCCAGGACGCGCAGGGCCGGCAGCACGAAGGTCTGATAGCCCAGCGCGTTGTTGGCTGCGACTGCGGCATAGGCGGCCGGGCGGGTGTAGTCGCTGACCGAGAGCGCAAAATGCTCGTAACGCAGGCCGCCGCGCAGAACGATGCGCTCTCCGACCGGGATCTGGAGCTGGCCGAATCCGGCCGCCGTCGTCTGTCTCAGCGGCGTGAAGACATCCTGCCCGCTGGTCAGGGTCTGCCAGGTCCTCTCCTGGATGAGATCGCCGCCCCAGGTGAGTTTTGCGCCCGGCAGCAGGCTGTCGAGAGACGTGTCGATGGTGACGTTGACGCCGCCGCGCTGCGAATAGAGCGTCGTCTGGTTGTCCGGGCTCGTCGGCGAGAGCGGGTTGAACGAGTAGTAGACCTGGCTGTTGTAAGGGTACGAGAAGGTCGAGAAATTGAAGCGCTTCTTGATGTCGTTGTAGTAGCCGAGCACGCTGAGCTTGCCGAGCGCGAACTCGGGGTCGCTGTAGCGCAGCGAGACCGACTTGGTGTCTTCGAGCACGCTCTGGCCGGTATAGGGCTTGCTCGGATCGGGCCGGGCGAAGGGCGGGGCATAGTTCGTCAGGTATTTCGGATCCTGGTCGAAGCCGATCCAGGAGGCATTGAGTTCGACGCGCTTGCCGCCGGCGAAATCGTAGCCGAGCTTCGCGAGCAGGTTGCCGGCCTTGTAGCGGTCGCCGCCGCCCTGGCCGAGCAGGCCGTCGGACGGCAATTCGCGGCCGGCACCGTCATATGTGCGTCCCGCGCCGCGGATCTGGCCCGAGAACAGATAATCGACCCCTTCCGGCACCTTGCCGGATACGGTGACCGAGGCCTCCGGTGCCAGCGAGCGGCCGATATTCTGCGTGAAGGCGCGAAGTGCGGTGTTGACCGTGACCCGCGGCTTGCCCTCCGCAGCCTTCTTCGTGATGAAGTTGACCGTGCCGCCCGTGGCGCCGGCGCCGTACAGGCTGGAAGCGCCGGCGACGACCTCGATGCGCTCGACCGTGTTGAGGTCGATCAGCGAGAGGATGCGTGAGACGTCGCGCAGCGGCGTGTTCATCGGCACGCCGTCGATCATCACCAGCAGGTCGCGGCCGCGGTAATTCTCCGAGGCGCTCGAGACGGTCTGCGTCGACATCGAATAGCCTGGCACCAGCTTTCCGAGCGCCGCCGCGGCGTTGGGGCTGAACTTGAGCTGCTGCTCGATCTCCTTGCCGTCGATCACCTGGACCGACTGCGGGATGTCGGCCGTGCTGCGCTCGGCGCGGGCGGCCGTCACGGTAATGGTGTCGAGGTCGATAACGCTGCTCGGCGTTGCGCTGCCCGCAGGCGGGTTCGCGGGGCGCGGTGCGGACTGCGGCGAAACCTGCGCGACCGCCAACGAAGAGGCGAGGAGGGCAACGAAGCTGGTGGCGAGGCTGATCGATCTGGTCATGGTTGGATCCGGCGGTGCTAGCCACGGGTTGCTCATGTCTTGAGCAGGGGCGTCGAGGCTGTGCGAGATAGGATTTACTTGGATTCTTGGAGAATTCGCTGTTTGGAATTGTAATAAACTGCTCATTTCCCTGCGGGAGAGGCGTGTAAAGGCCTCGTGATCTATTTCGATTATTGCTGTATCGATATCGCGCGGGTCTAAGCTTGGACCTCGGCGAACGCGCGATAGGACTGGGACGAATCCGGTGTCGAAAACGGAAGATGTGGCTGCAGCGACACGCTCCGGCTTCGAGGCATCGGCTGAAGCGACAAGTCTCATGCCGTTCTGGCTGATCTCGGCCGATGTCGGGCGCGAGGAGGCGAGCACGTTGTCCCGGCGCATTCTCGGCCGGGCAGCCGCTCGCGAGGCGGCGGCGCCGGATCTGCCGCTACCCTTCGATGCGCGATGCGTGCTGACGACGCGTCCCGATATCGGCCTGCGCTCCTGCTTTGCGCCGGCGGCGCGCTGGATCTGGCCGCCGGAGCGGGACGGGGAGGGCGCGCGCCGTATCCTGATCCGCCCGGCCGAGGGGCGCGTCGTCATCCGTCAGGGTGAGCGCCGGATCGCGCTGAAGGCGCGCGAGGCTGCGGCGCTTGCGCTCGGCGCTGACGCCGAGTTCGTTTTGGCCCAGCAGGGCCGCATCGACGTCATCGAGCTCGATTCCGTCCTGCTCCCCCCGTCGGCAGACAAGGATGCGGGGCTCATGCGCGTGATCCCGCGCGCAAACCCCGGCTTGCAGGCGCTCTCGCATTACGGTGCGCTGCTTCTGCGCGGCCTGTTACCGCTGAATTCCTTCGCGCTGCAGGCGCTGGCCAAGGCTCATGTGCACGCATTGGTCGACGCTGCCCTGTCCGACCGGGAGATTGCGGCTCCGGCCGCCTCGACGGACAGGCGTGCGGGGCGGCTCGCCGCGATCAAGGCCGACATCGAAGCCAGGCTGGAGAGGCGTGACCTCGGCGTCGAGATGATCGCGACCCTCCACGGCGTCAGCGCCCGCGCCGTGCAGAAGCTGTTCGAATCCGAAGGGCGAACCTTTTCCGACTACGTTCTGGAAAGGCGGCTCGACCGTGCCTGGCACCGTCTCGTTACGGCCGATGGCGGCGGGTTGACCATCAGTGCCGTCGCCTTCGAGGTCGGCTTCGGCGATCTTTCCTACTTCAACCGCTGCTTCCGCAAGCGCTTCTCCTGCCAGCCCTCGCAGGTGAAGGCGCAGGCCGTGGGCGGAGAGGTTGGAGCCTGAAGCTCGTCTGAAGTTGGCGGCCTTGCGTCACCATCTGGCAGGGGCAGTGGATGGCTGGAAAGACTCGACTCGCCTTCCGGAGGGGAGCGTTCTATAAAAGAACAAAGAGAGAACAATTGTCGCGCTCCCATGACCCTTGCTGCCGCACCGACCCTTTCCGATCTGCGCCGCAGCCTTGCCGAGGCGGCATTGCGGACTGGTCCGGCGTCGGCTGGGCGCATCGAGCTGGGAGTGTCTTCGCTTGATGAGACCTTGAATGGTGGCCTCGCGCGAGCAGCGTTGCATGAAGTCTACGCCGCAGAGGTAGCGGACCTTGCTGCGGCGACCGGTTTTGCGCTCGGACTCGCCTTGCGGGCGGGGGTGGCGGAGGAAAAGGCGGCCGAACGGCCGGTCCTCTGGGTACGGCAGGATTTCGTCGATGCCGAGGCCGGACGGCTGCATGCCCCGGGGCTGAGCGAACTCGGCCTCGATCCGTCGCGCCTCCTGCTGGTGCGCGCGCGCGACGGGGAGGGCGTGCTGAGGGCGGGGGCAGAGGCGGCGCGCTGCCCGGCGCTCGGTGCCGTGCTGATCGAGCCCTGGGGCGAGCCGCGCCTCTTCGACCTGACGGCGAGCCGTCGTCTTGCCCTTGCGGCGGAAGGCTCGGGCGTGCCGGTCCTGCTGCTGCGGGTTGCGGCGGCGCAGGCACCGAGCGCGGCGCGCACGCGCTGGCAGGTCCGGGCTCTCGCATCGCGAGCGCTGGAGGCCAATGCCCCGGGCTCTCCGGCCTTCGCCGTGAGATTGCTGCGTCAACGCGGCGGTGCGGCAGAGCGCGAGTGGCGTGTGGAGTGGGACCGTGACCGACGATCTTTCGCGGAGCGCAGCCTTTTCGACCGATCCGACAGACTGGTTCCCCGGACAGACCATGCCGCGCCGCTATCTCGCCCTCTGGTTCCCTTTCCTGGCGACGGACAGGTTGCGGCGGACGGGCGCGATTCCAGCCTTCGGCGCGCGGGCTGAGAAGGCTCATGTCCTCGTAGAAGTGCAGCACAACACGCTGCGCCTCGTCGATTGCGACAGGCGTGCGGTCGAACTCGGCCTGACACGGGGGATGACTCTGGCCGATGCCCGCGCCCGAAACCCCGATCTCGTGGCGCGCGAAGCCGAGCCGCAGGCCGACAACGCCTTTCTCGAAGCGCTCGCCGCCTTCTGCGACCGCTTCACGCCGCTGGTCGCGCTCGACGAGGCGCATGGCTTGATGCTCGACATCACCGGCTGCGCCCATCTTTTCGGTGGCGAGAAGGGACTGGGCACCCTTGCCGGGCACTCCATGCGGCGGATCGGGTTGAGCGGCCTGAGGGCCGCCATCGCCTGTACGCCCGACGCGGCCCGTGCCTGGGCTCGTCATGGCGATGGCGGCATCGTCCCGCCGGGGCATGAGGAGGCCTGGCTGCGCTTGCTGCCGGTCGCCGCACTGGATACCGATGCCGAGACGGTGATTGCGCTCACGCGCGCCGGCCTCAAGACTCTGGCGGATCTCGCGGAGCGCCCATCGGAGACCCTGTCCGCCCGCTTCGGCGAGGAGTTGACGGTAAAGCTCAGGCGGACGCTCGGCCGCGAGGACCGACGCATGACGCCATTGCGCCCGCCGCCTGATTGCGTGGTCGAGCGTCATTTCGCCGAGCCTTTCGCCGATGCGGCGAGTCTCGAGGCGGTGGTCGCCCGCCTGATCGGGGAGGCGGCTCGCGTTCTGGAGGCGCGCGGCGAGGGCGGGCGTCTCTTCGAAATCGGCTTCTTCCGCAGCGACGGCGCCGTCCGCCGCCTCCCCATCGAGACCGGGCGGCCTTCGCGCGACGCCAAGGCATTGCTGCGGCTCTATCGCGAACGGATCGAGACGCTGGCGGATCCGCTCGATCCCGGTTTCGGCTTCGATGCGATCAGGCTAGCCGTTCCGGTCTGCGAGCCGCTGAATACGCAGCAGCACAGCCTCGATGGCCGTGCCGTGGAGGAAGAGGCGGTTGCCGATCTGGTCGACCGGCTCGTCACGCGTTTCGGCCGCGACCGCGTCCTGCGCTTCGCGGCGCAGGATTCGCACCATCCTGTGCGTGCCGCGAAAGCCCTTTCGGCCGCGGCGCCGCTATCGGAGGCAGCCTGGCTCAAGCCCGAGCCACAGGAGCCGCCGGCCCGCCCCCTCCAGCTCTTCGAGCCGCCGCAGCCGGTCGAGGCGATCGCTGAAGTCCCGGACGGGCCGCCGATCCGCTTCCGCTGGCGCCGCCTCACGCATGACGTCGCGCGCGCCGAGGGCCCGGAGCGGATCGCGCCTGAATGGTGGCGCGACGGCTCGGACGAGCCGATGCGCGATTATTATCGCGTCGAGGATGCGCAGGGGCGCCGCTTCTGGCTCTACCGCACCGGATTCTACGAGGCCGATGGTGCCCCGCCACGCTGGTTTCTGCACGGGCTCTTCGCATGAATCAGATCGCGAGCCCCTTTGCCGAACCCGTTGCGGCAACGAATTTTTCTTTCCTGCGCGGCGCCTCGCCGGGGCCGAACATGGTGCTGACGGCACTGTTGCTCGGGCATACCGGCATCGGCATCGCCGACCGCAACACGGTGGCCGGCGTGGTGCGTGCCTGGGCTGCGCTGCGTCAGTTGCGGGAACAGGGGCTGCCGGCGCCTGAGAAGGTCAGGGAAGGCGGCAGCCCCGGCGAATATGTCTGGATCGAGAATCCCGCCTTCGCCGATCTGCCTTGGACGCCCGAGCAGATGAAGGAGATGGCGGATCGCTTCAAGCTAGCGACCGGTACCCGTCTCGTTTTCGCCGATCGCACGCCCGACATCGTCGTCTATCCAGCCAATCGCGAAGGCTGGGGGCGGCTCTGTCGCCTGCTCACCCTCGGCAATCGCCGGGCGGAGAAGGGTGAATGCACCCTGCATCTCGAGGACCTGCTCAACGATGCCCGCGATCTGCTGCTGATCCTGATCCCAGGGCCGCGCCTCGACGGTCTGGCCACGCTGCTCTCCCGCCTCGATGACGCGGCGCCCGGTGCGGTCTGGCTCGGCGCCAGCATGCACCGGCGCGGCGACGACCGGCGCCGCCTCGCGCGCCTCAAGGCCATTGCCGCAGGAACCCGCACGCCACTGATCGCGACCAATGACGCACTCTACGACTCCATTGAGCAGCGAGACCTGCAGGACGTGCTCACCTGCATCCGCGAGGGCGTTACAATCGAGCGGGCCGGGCGCCTGCTCGAATCCAATGCCGAGCGCCATCTCAAGCTGCCGCAGGAGATGGTCCGCCTCTTCCGTGACGCGCCCGAGGCGATCGCCGAGACACAGCATCTCTTCGCCCGCATCGAGTTCGACCTGGGCCAGCTGAAATACGAATACCCGGACGAGCCGGTCCCGCCGGGCTGGAAGGACCAGGACTGGCTCACGGAACTGGTCCGCCGCCGCAGCCTGATCCGCTATCCCGAGGGCGTCCCGGAGAAGGTCGGGAAGCTGCTGGCGAAGGAACTCGCGCTCATCGAGAAGCTGGAATACGCCCGCTATTTCCTGACCATCCGAGACATCGTCGAATTCGCGGAGAAGGAGGGCATCCTCTGTCAGGGCCGCGGGTCTGCTGCCAATTCGGCCGTCTGCTACGTGCTCGGCATCACCGCCGTCGATCCCAGCGACAACGACGTGCTGTTCGAGCGCTTCATCTCGACCGAGCGTCGCGAGCCGCCCGATATCGACGTCGACTTCGAGCATGAGCGACGCGAGGAGGTGATCCAGTGGATCTATCGAAAGTACGGCCGCCATCGCGCCGGCATTGCCGCGACCGTGATCCATTATCGGCCGCGCAGCGCCATCCGCGAGGTCGGCAAGGTGCTGGGCCTGACCGAGGATGTCACCGCCCGTATCGCTGATACGCAATGGGGCAGCTGGGGGACCGAGATCGGCGATGCCCGCGTCCGGCAGGCCGGGCTCGATCCGACCAATCCGACGATCCGGCGCGCTGTCGGCTTCGCGGTCCGGCTTCTGCATTTCCCGCGCCATCTCTCGCAACATGTCGGCGGCTTCGTGCTGGCACGCGGCCGGCTCGACGAGACCGTGCCGATCGGCAACGCGGCGATGGAAGACCGCACCTTCATCGAGTGGGATCGCGACGACATCGACGAACTCAAGCTGATGAAGGTCGACGTGCTCGCGCTGGGCATGCTGACCTGCATCCGCAAGGCGTTCGGGCTGATCGCAGTGAATGGTGGGAAAACCTACCAGCTCGCTGATTTCACTGACGGCGACAGAGGCACCTATGAAATGCTCCAGAAGGGGCATTCTCTCGGCGTCTTTCAGGTCGAAAGTCGCGCTCAGATGAACATGCTGCCGCGACTGAAACCCGAGAAATTCTACGATCTTGTCATTCAGGTCGCGATTGTCCGGCCCGGCCCGATCCAGGGCGACATGGTTCATCCCTATCTGAAACGGCGGGCCAGGTTGGAAGACGTTGTGTTTCCTTCACCCAAGCCGCCTCATCCCAAGGACGAACTGCATGAGGTTCTGCACAAGACCCTCGGCGTTCCGCTCTTTCAGGAGCAGGCGATGAAGCTGGCCATGGTGGCCGCTGAGTTTTCGGACATCGAAGCAAACGGCCTGCGCAAGGCGATGGCAACGTTTCGCAATGACGGTACGATCGGCAATTACGAGGAGCTGATGGTCGGACGGATGATCGCGCGTGGCTATGAGCGCGATTTCGCCCAGCGCTGCTTCGATCAGATCAAGGGCTTCGGCAGCTATGGTTTCCCGGAGAGCCATGCCGCCTCCTTCGCCAAGCTTGTCTACATTTCTTCCTTCCTGAAGCGCTGGTATCCGGCGGCCTTTGCCTGCGCGCTGCTGAATTCCCAGCCGATGGGCTTCTATGCTCCTGCCCAGATCGTCCGGGAGGCGCAGGAGAATGGCGGCATCGATGTGCGGCCGGCGGATGTCAATTCCAGTTGTTGGGACAACGGCTTGGAACCTCTTTCGGAATCAAGTTCTTACAATGAGGGGCTACGCGAGGGGAGCAGCAGGGAGCCTTTCGTGCTGCGCATCGGCCTTCGCCAGATCGACGGCTTTCGCGAGGAATGGGGCCATGCCATCGCGAATGAACGGGATGCTGGCGGCGTCTATCGCGGTGTCGAAGAGCTTATGCGCCGGGCCGCTCTGCCTGCTCGCGCCATGCGTCTGCTGGCCGATGCGGATGCCTTCCGTTCGCTCGGGATGGATCGTCGCGAGGCGCTCTGGGCCGTGCGCCGCCTCCCGGACGATACCGCGCTGCCGCTGTTCCAGGCGGCGCAGGCGCGCGAACTGGGGCAGGAACCCGCGATGGCGCTGCCCATCATGCCGCTGGCCGAGCATATCGTCGCCGATTACCAGACGGTGCGGCTCTCGCTGAAGGGCCATCCGATGCAGCTGCTGCGTCCGCGCCTCCGCCGTGAAGGCATTCTGAGCTGTGCCGAGACCGAGGCGAAGCCCGATGCCACCTTCGCCCGCACGGCCGGAGTCGTGCTGGTGCGACAGCGCCCGGGCAATGGCAACGCGATCTTCGTCACGCTGGAGGATGAGACCGGCATCACCAATGTCGTGATCTGGGCTCGGCTGTTCGAGCGCTTTCGCCGCGAGGTCATGGGCGCACGACTGATGCTGGTCGAAGGCAGGGTGCAGAAGAGCGTCGAAGGCGTCGTTCATCTCATGGCGCAGCGCATCGTCGATCGCTCGGCCGAGCTTCTGTCGCTGTCCGACACGCATCGCGCCGAGATGCCGCCGCCCTCCATCGACGAGCTGAAGAACCCGCCGCTGCCGCGCCATCGTCACCCGCGCAATGTGCGAATCCTGCCGAAGTCACGGGATTTCCACTGAAGCGGCGGCCCTTCATGGCCTCTTCTCGGCCCGCGGTCA
>NZ_JBIWYK010000036.1:0-13516 GCF_044752385.1 Allobosea sp. CER48
CGCGAGAAGGAGAGGCCGGGCGGGCGCCCGGCCTTTGTCGTCAGGTCTGGCCGGGGCGCAGCTGGTAGAAGACGTGCTGGCCGATCGTGTCCATCTTCTTGAGCTTCTTGGCCCAGTTCGGCCGGACATAGTTGGCGTGGTAATGCGTGGAGGCGCCGACTTCGGGCAGGTATGTCGTGCCTTCATAGACCTCGCGGGCGATCCGGACCGCGTCGCGCCACGGGCCGGGCTCGGCGATGCGCAGCGACTTGCCCTCGCAGGTGAAGGTGAACTGGCAGGACAGGTAGCGGTTGCTGTTCTGGTAGACGACGCCGCAGACGCTGCTGGGATAAAGCCCGCTCTTCACGCGGTTGAGCACGACCTGCGCCACGGCGGCCTGGCCCTGGAAGGATTCAGAACGTGCCTCGAAATAGACGGCTTCGGCGAGGCAGCGCTGCTCCTTCGCCATGGCCTCGGGCGCTATCAGGGCGGTGTAGTCCTGCTTCACGCCGGGCTCGGCCAGACGAAGGTCGCGATTGGCCGGCGCGGAGGCGAGCGCCATGCGGCCGCGCTGTTGCGGTGCGCCATGGGCTGGAAGGGCGGGTGGCGTCAGCGTGCCGATGACCGAACCGACGAGCGGGGTCGAGGACGCCTTGCGGCTGTCTTCCCCGACGGACGGCGAGGAGCCGTCGATGCTCTCGAGGAAGAGCTCCGCCTGTCGCGCCGAGGTGATCTTCGGCTTGAGCGAGACCGGAGAGGAATCGGACAGGGCCGGGTCGGTCAGGCCTTCCTCGTTGGCATAGGCCTCGAAGCCGTTCTGCGGGCCGTCGATCGCCTCGGCCGCGCGCTGCGCGTCCATCGAGAAACCGCCGGAAATGAGCTTCGGCTGGGTATCGCCGAAGACGACCTGCTCCAGCTCGATCGAGGGATGCCCGGTAAGGCCGGGCCGCAGGCTCGGCATCATGTCGCCCTTGGCGGTGCGGTCGACCTCGGGGAATTCCGCGGCGGCGCGCTTGAGATCCTCGCGCGGCGCGCGTGGATCGACCACGATTCGTCGCTCGGGATCGTCGAAGGACAGCCTGGCCTGGGTGATGGCGGAGGTCAGCGCGAGGCCGGGAAGGCGGAAGGCGCTGGCGGCGACCAGCATCGAGGGCCCCTCGGCCAGTTCGGACGCAGGCCCCGGCGCGACCCGGTCGATGGCGCTGGAGGGCAGCCCGTTGGGTCCGAAATTCTGGCCGGCGGAGGCGGTGAAGGAAACCAGCAACCCGACCGACAGCGCCCAGGGCGCGACCGTGTTCGCGGCCCATTTGATGCCGAGCGGGCGAACACCCCGTCCATGCCTGTGCTGACGCCAATGACTCAAAGCGACACACCCGTCCCGATCGCACGGAACGAAGGAAACAGCAGACAACGCTGCGCCTTCGTTGGATTCCGTTATCGCCTTGGTAAGGTTGAGCGCGGGTTAACGCCGCCCCGGCTTCCGCATTCCATGTCCTGCCGTGATGCGAGATTTCACGAAATCGCGCTGGTTGCCGCCATGGGCGGAAGCTAACGTGTAGGCACACTTCCGATACGCCCGACTCTTCGGAGAACTCCATGACGTCCACCCCAGCGCGCAGCTACGCACCGGAGGTCATCGTCGCCGCCGGCTGCCTGATCGCCCTGATCACCTTCGGCCCGCGCGCCAGTGCCGGCCTCTTCCAGATCCCGATGACGCTGCAGTTCCACTGGGGCCGCGACATCTTCGGCCTGGCGCTGGCGATCCAGAACCTGCTCTGGGGCCTCGGCGCGCCCTTCGCCGGCGCCATCGCCGACCGTTACGGCACGGTGCGCGTCCTCTGTGTCGGCGCCGTTCTGTATGCCGCCGGCCTGGTGATGATGGCCTATGCCACCACGCCGCTGCAGCTCCATTTCGGCGCCGGCGTCCTGATCGGCTTCGGTCTCTCGGCCTGCTCGTTCAACCTCGTGCTTGCCGCCTTCGGCAAGCTCCTGCCCGAGCAGTGGCGTCCGATGGCCTTCGGCGCCGGGACGGCCGCCGGTTCCTTCGGCCAGTTCCTGTTCCCGCCGATCGGCAACATCCTGATCGACACGCTCGGCTGGCAGCAGGCGCTCGTCGTCTTCGCCTTCACGCTGCTTCCGATCCTGCCGATCTCGGTGATCCTGGCGACGCGCAAGACCGGTGCCGCGGCCGGCGCCGCTGCCGCCAACCTGCCGAACCAGACCGTCGTGCAGGCGTTGACGGAAGCCTTCAGGCACCGCAGCTACGTGCTGCTCGTGCTCGGCTTCTTCACCTGCGGCTTCCAGCTCGCCTTCATCACCGTGCACATGCCGGCCTACCTGAAGGATGCGGGCCTGCCGGCCTGGGTCGGCGGCTGGACGCTCGCGGTGATCGGCCTCGCCAATGCCGTCGGCTCGCTCTCCTCGGGCTGGCTCTCGACGCGGATGCCGAAGCGCCATCTGCTGGCCTGGATCTATCTCGGCCGTGCCGTGGCGATCGCCGCCTTCATCATGCTGCCGCCCAGCCCCGCGACCTCGATCTCCTTCGGCATCGTCATCGGCCTGTTCTGGCTCTCGACCGTGCCGCCGACATCGTCGCTGGTCATGCTGATGTTCGGCACCAAGTACATGGCGATGCTCTACGGCTTCGCCTTCTTCTCGCATCAGGTCGGCGGTTTCCTCGGCGTCTGGCTGGGTGGCGTGCTCTACGAATCGATGGGCAACTATCAGTTCGTCTGGTGGCTCTCGGTTGCGCTCGGCGTGCTCTCGGCGCTGATCAACCTGCCGATCGTCGAGCGACCGGTCGAGCGGCCGCAGGCGCAGCCGCAGCCGGCCTGATCGGGAAGGCGCTTCCGCGCACGGCCGATGGGGTTGCGGCGGCACCGCGCCGCTGCAACCTTGTCGGCCCTCGCGTTTGTGAGCTCGGGAGATTGCGATGACGACGTTCAAGGCCCTCGTGGCGACCAAGGGCGAGGCCGGACCGAACCTCGCCTTTACCGATTTCGCCGAGACCGACCTGATGGAGGGCGACGTCACCGTCCGCGTCACGCATTCGACGGTGAACTACAAGGACGGCCTCGCCATCACCGGCAAGGCACCGGTGGTGCGCCGCTGGCCGATGATCCCCGGCATCGACTTCGCCGGGCGCGTCGAGGCCTCCGACAATCCCGCTTTCAGGCCGGGCGATCTCGTCGTGCTGAATGGCTGGGGAACGGGCGAGACGCATCTCGGCGCCTACGCCCAGAAGAGCCGCGTCAAGGGCGATTGGCTGGTGCCGCTGCCGGAGGGCCTGACGCCCGCCGAGGCGATGGCGATCGGCACGGCCGGCTATACCGCGATGCTCTGCGTGCTCTCGCTCGAGAAACACGGCCTGAAACCCTCCGACGGCCCCGTCGTCGTCACCGGTGCTGCCGGCGGCGTCGGCTCGGTCGCGATCGCGCTACTGGCCCGCGCCGGCTGGCACGTCATCGCCTCGACCGGGCGCGCCGAAGAAGCGGACTACCTGAAGGGCCTTGGCGCGGCGGAGATCATCGACCGCAACGAACTGGCCGCTCCGGGCCGCCCCCTCGGCAAGGAACGCTGGGCGGCGGGCGTCGACGCAGTCGGCTCGCATACCCTCGCGAACCTGCTCTCGATGACGAAATATGGCGGCGCCGTCGCGGCCTGCGGGCTGGCGCAGGGCATGGACCTGCCGGCCTCGGTCGCGCCCTTCATCCTGCGGGGCGTTGCCTTGCTCGGCGTCGATTCCGTGATGTGTCCGAAGTCGCGCCGTCTCGAAGCCTGGAAGCGCCTCGCCAGCGATCTCGATCGCGAGAAGCTCGCCCTGATCACCACGACCATCCCGCTCGATGCCGTCATCGAGACGGGAAAGGCCATCGTCGAGGGCAAAGTGAAGGGGCGGGTCGTCGTCGAGATCGGCTGATATCTACCCCTCGAACAATGCCCGCTGCCGCGCGAGTTCGTTGCTGCAGAAATCCATGAAGGCGCGCACGCGCGGCACGTGGCGGATGTCGGGATGCGTCAGCACCCAGAGGCCCGTCGAGAAATCGGGATTGGGCGGCAGGAGACGCATCAGGCTCGGCCGCTGGTCGGCGATGAAGCACGGGACCGGGCCGATGCCGAGGCCCTGGTCGACGGCCTCTGCAACGCCGAGCACGGCCGAGCTCTTCAATGCGATCCGCTCCGGCGCGACATGCTCGCGCACGAAACGGGCGGCCTTCACATGGGAGAGCTGGTCGCCGAGGGCGACCCAGTCGCGCTGGTAGAGCAGTGCCGGTTCGGCTTTTTCCGCGGCCGTGATGCCGTCTTCGGTGCGGCCGTAGATCGCCCAGGCGATGGTGGCGATGCGCCGGCCGACCAGCGTTTCGCCCGGCGTGTCGCTGGCGCGGATGGCGATGTCTGCGTCGCGCTTCGACAGGTTGAGCGCCTGGTTGCCGACCACGACGTCGAGCCGGATCAGCGGATGCGCCCGGCGGAAGGCCGCGAAGATCGGCAGCAGGACGTTCTGGTAGAGCGTGTCCGTGGTGGTGATCCGCAGTTCGCCGGAGGGGGCGACGTCGCGCCCGGCGAGGCGCCGGGCGAAGGCGGTGACGTCCTCGTCCATGCGGCTGGCCAGTGCCGCCATCTCGGCGCCGGCGACGGTCGCGACATAGCCGGTCTTGCGGCGCTCGAAGAGCGGCATGCCGACGAACTCCTCGATCTGGCCGAGACGCCGGAACACCGTCGAGTGATTGACCGAGAGCGCCGCCGCCGCGCCGGTCAGCCCGTCATGATCGGCGATGGCCTTGACCAGCCGGAAATCGTCCCACGCAAGCTTGGCATTCATTGGCAGCGTTTCCTTTTGAAGGCACGCAAGCCGATATCTTGCATCGATGCAAGCTGGAGGAGTTCAAATCCGGGAGAGCGGGTAACCCTCAAGCAGGAGAATATCCGAGCCCTCTTCCTGAAGAGCCGCGTAAGCGGCGTCTCGAAGGATGTTCCGGAAACCTCCGGAGCCTCCTGAAGCATCCTTCGAGACGCAGCCTGCGGCTGCTCTTCAGGATGAGGGCTGCGAAACTGTCAGCGTGGCGCCGCGGCGCGCCGCAAGCGGTCGTTGATCGCCTCGCCCAGGCCCTGCTCCGGGATGCGGGCCACGGCGATCGTCCGCAGCCCCATCTCGTCGAGCCGGCGCATATGGCCGAAGAGATTGCTGGCAGCCTCGCGCAGGTCCCCGGTAGGGCTCAGGTTCAGCGCCGTCGGAAAGTCCTGGCCCGGCCCGAAGCCGAGCCAGGCCTCGCCCTGCTCCGGTGCGTCGGCGTCGAGCCTGACACGCGCCGCCGGCGCATAATGCGAGGTCAGCATGCCCGGCGCGATCGGGGCGTGGCCGGCATCGCCGGCGAGTACGAGCGGCCGGCCGATGACATGCTCGATCGCCGCACGCGGCACCCCGCCGGGGCGCAGCAGGCGCGGCGTGCCGTCGAGGCAGGCGACGATGGTCGACTCGACGCCGACTTCCGTCGGGCCCGCATCCAGCACCGCATCGATGCGACCATCGAGATCGGCCATGACATGGGCTGCACTGGTGGCGCTGATCCGTCCGGAACGATTTGCGGAGGGGGCCGCGATCGGCCGCCCGGCGGCTTCGAGCACGGCATGGGCGATGGCATGGGCCGGGACGCGCAGCGCGACCGTACCGAGCCCAGCCCGCGCCAGTTCGCTCACCGTGCAGCCGCTGGACACAGGCACGACCAGCGTCAGCGGCCCCGGCCAGAAGGCTTGCGCCAGCGCCAGCGCATTGGCGTCGAACAGCCCCTGCCGTCGCGCGGCGGCGGGGTCCGGCAGGTGCGAGATCAGCGGGTTGAAGCTCGGACGCTCCTTGGCGGCGTAGATGCCCGCGACGGCCGTGCCCTCGGTGGCATCGGCCGCCAGTCCGTAGACCGTCTCCGTCGGCATCGCGACGAGCCCGCCGGCACGCAGCAGTTCCGCCGCCTCGGCGATGCCGTCGGCATTTGCGGCAAGAAGCTTCGTGCGGCGGGTGACGGAGAGGGGCTGGTTCACGACGAGATTGACCGGATATGGTTTATATATAAACTAACTGGCGGGCGCGACACGGGACGAAGGTCGCGCTCGCTTGCGCGTGGCATAGGCGATAGTTCCTCGCTACCATCGCGGCAACGGCAAATGCGGGCTGCGGCTGCCCTTCGGGAGCGGCGCGGGCCTCAGGGAGACGACCAATGAGCTATCGCGCCCCGGTTTCGGACATGCTCGCCACCATGCGCCATGTCGCAGGCCTCGACCGGCTGATCGCGGAGGGGCTGGCGCCCGAGCTCGAAGGTGGCGTCACCGAAGCCGTGCTCGACGAGGCCGCGAAGTTCGCGACGGATGTGATCGCCCCGCTCAACCGCGTCGGCGACGCCTATGGCTCGAAGCTGAAGGACGGTGCCGTCACCACCCCGCCGGGCTGGAAGGAGGCCTACAAGGCCTGGGCCGAGGCCGGCTGGAACGCGCTGCCGGCGCCGGAAGCCTATGGCGGGCAGGGCCTGCCGACGCTGCTGCAATCGGCCTGCATCGAGATGTGGAACTCCGCCGCCTTCGCCTTCGCACTTGGCCCGCTGCTGACGGTCGGCGCGATCGAGGCGATCCATGCCCATGGCTCCGACCACCTCAGGGAGACCTATCTCGCCAAGCTCGTCTCCGGCGAATGGATGGGCACGATGAACCTCACCGAGCCGCAGGCCGGTTCCGACCTCAACGCGCTGCGCAGCAAGGCGGAGCGCCAGCCGGACGGTACCTACCGCATCACAGGCCAGAAGATCTTCATCACCTATGGCGAGCACGATCTGACCGAGAACATCGTCCATCTCGTGCTGGCGCGGCTGCCCGATGCTCCTGCCGGCACGCGCGGCATCTCGCTCTTCCTCGTCCCGAAATACCTGGTGAACGCCGACGGCTCGCTGGGCGAGCATAACGACCTGCGTTGCTCCGGCATCGAGCACAAGCTCGGGATTCACGCCTCGCCGACCTGCTCCATGGCTTTCGGCGACAATGGCGGCGCCATCGGCTGGCTGATCGGCGAGGAGAACCGCGGCCTCGCCTGCATGTTCACGATGATGAACAACGCGCGCCTCAACGTCGCCCTGCAGGGCGTCGCCATCGCCGAGCGCGCCTATCAGCAGGCGCTCGCCTTCGCCCATGAGCGAAAGCAGGGGGCCGCGCTCGATGCGCCGAAGGGCGCGCCGATGAGCGCGATCATCGTCCATCCGGATGTCCGGCGCATGCTGATGGACATGCGCGCCAAGACGCAAGGCGCCCGCGCCATCTCCTATCAGGTCGCGGAGGCGCTGGACCGCTCGCATCGCGAGCCCGACGAGGCCAGGCGCAAGGTCGCGGCCGAACGCGCCGCGATCCTCACCCCGATCGCCAAGGCCTATTCCACCGATATCGGCATCGATGTCGCCTCGACCGGCGTGCAGGTGCATGGCGGCATGGGCTTCGTCGAGGAGACCGGGGCCGCCCAGCATCTGCGCGATGCTCGCATCGCCGCGATCTACGAGGGCACCAACGGCATCCAGGCGATCGATCTCGTCACCCGCAAGCTGCCGCTGTCCGGCGGCGAGGCGGTCAGGGCGCTGATCGCGGAGATGCGCGCCGTGGTCGGCGAGGTCGAGCGTGCCAACACGCCGGGCTTCGGCCATGCCGCCGCCCGGCTAGGCGCCGCCGTCGATGCGCTGGAGCGTGCGACCGAATGGATGCTGGCGACGCTCGGCACGAGCCAGGCGGACGTACTGGCCGGCGCCACGCCCTACCTCAAGCTCTTCGCCCTGGCGCAGGGCGGCACGGGTCTGGCCAGGAAGGCGCTCGCCTCCCGCGCCGAGGCGGAGGGCACCGGCGATCTCGCCACTGCCCGCTTCTATGCCGAATGCATTGCGACCGAGGCGCCGGCGCTGGAGCTGGCCGTGACGGAAGGTGCGGGCGCCATCGCCGATGCGGCTGCGGTCTTCGCGGCGTGAGGGCCGCGGCGCCCCGTTCAGCCCGCCGCGCCCTTGCGGGCGCGGACATGCAGGAACAGCGGCGCCATCCGCGTATCGGCCAGATAGGGCTCCCGCTCTGCCGTTTCCGCGTCGATGCGTGGTTCGGCCATGTGCTCGATGGTAAGGCCGGCCGCAACGATGAAGGCGATCCATTCGCTCAGCGTCTTGTGAAAGACGGGAACGCGGAAGGGCTCGCTGGTGGCCTTTTCCCGCTCCGGCGCGGCGCCGAAGCGCCAGACCTCGATCGCGCCGGCCGGATCGCTGAAATATTCGGAGATGAGGAGGCCGGTCACCATGCCCTGCGCATCGCGCAGAACCTTGCGGTTCGGCGGCGCGAAGCAGGGGTGCAGGATCGAGAACTGCAGGAAGCCGCCGGGCTTGAGCACGCGCGCGGCTTCGGCGATGCCGAGATCCTGCCGGTGCATGTCCATCAGCGACATGAAGGCGGTGGCGAAATCGAAGCTCTCGTCGGCGAAGGGCAGGGCAGTGCCGTCGCTCTCCAGATAGGTGATGCCGAGCGGCGTCGCGGCCTCGGCCTCGCGGGCGTGGCGAATGAAGGTCGGCGCGATGTCGATCGCCGTCATGCGCGCGCCGCGCTCGGCGAGCCTGCGCGTGTTGCCGCCTTCGCCGCAGCCGATATCGAGGCCGCCGAGCCCGGTGATCGCCGGCAGGTTCGCCAGGAAGACCGGCGTGTTCAGCGCGTCGCGATAGAGGTCGTAACCGGCCCGCGCGTGGCGCGTCCAGGTTTCGGCATTCGCCTCCCAGCAGGCGGCGACATTCGTCCTGTCCATGGTGCGGCTCCGATGCGAGGGGAGCGGGGCTATAGAGCAGCGGATGGAGTGTGGCTAGCCTGCGTCAGCGGCGTCGGGCGTCCATGAAGAACGGCTCTCTTCCGCTCGCCGGCCGGATCTGCCTCGTCGCGGGGGCGTCGCGCGGGCTCGGGCGCGGCATTGCCAGGGCGCTGGGCGAGGCGGGGGCGACCGTCATCGTCACCGGCCGCTCCAGCGAGGCGGGGCCGCATACCGACCAGCGTCCGGAGACCTTCGAGGATGCTGCGCGCGAGGTCGAGGCCGCCGGCGGCAAGGGCCATCCCTATCGCTGCGACCACACCAATGAGCGCGAGGTCGACGGGCTCGTCGCCTGGGCGCTGCGCCGCTTCGGCCGGCTCGACTGCGTCGTCGATGCGGTCTGGGGCGGGAATGAAGGCTATGACGGCGAGCGCTATCCCGACGGCTCCGGCTTCGGCACGCCATTCTGGCGCCGCCCGGCGGCCCGGCTGGGCGAGAGCTTCGAGAGCGGCGTCTATGCCCAGTTGCTGCTGGCGCGCGCCGTCGCGCCCGCCATGGTGCAGATGCGGTCCGGCCTTATCGTCACCGTGAGCTTCGACACCGCGGGCGGCTATCTGGGAGACGTCTTCTACGATCTCGCCAAGGCCGCGATGAACCGCCTGAGCTTCGCCATGGCCGAGGAGCTCAAGCCTTTCGGCGTCACCGCGCTCGGGATTTCGCCGGGGCATGTCCTGACCGAGCGCGTCAGGGATGCCGGGCTTGCGGCCGAGACGACCGAGACGCCGCTCTATGCCGGCCGTGCCGTTGCCGCGCTCGCTGCCGATCCGCAGGTCGCCCGGCATGCCGGCCTCGTGCTGCCGGTCGCCGATCTGGCGCGGGCCTATGGCTTCACCGACCGGGACGGCTCGCAGCCCGCCCGCTTCATCATCACGAACGAACAGGGAGGCGGAGATGTCGCTCAAGGGTAAGACGCTTTTCATCACCGGCGGATCGCGCGGCATCGGGCTGGCCATCGCGCTCAAGGCAGCCAGGGACGGCGCCAACGTCACCATCGCCGCCAAGACGGCCGAGCCGCATCCGAAGCTGCCGGGCACGATCTACACCGCTGCGGCCGAGATCGAGGCGGCCGGCGGCAAGTGCCTGCCGCTGATGGTCGATGTCCGTGACGAGCAGGCCGTGGCCGAAGCCATCGCGAAGACGGCCGAAACCTTCGGCGGCATCGACATCGTCGTGAACAATGCGAGCGCGATCCAGCTCGCCAATACCCAGATGATCGACATGAAGCGCTTCGATCTGATGCATCAGATCAACACGCGCGGCACGTTCATGGTCTCGAAATATGCGATCCCGCATCTCGAGAAGGCCGAGAACCCGCATATCCTGATGCTGTCGCCGCCGCTCGACATGAAGACGCATTGGTTCGCGCCGCATCTGGCCTATTCCATCGCCAAATACGGGATGAGCCTGTGCGTGCTCGGCCTCGCCGGCGAACTGGCGCCGAAAGGCATCGCGGTCAACGCGCTCTGGCCGCGCACGACGATCGCGACCGCCGCCGTCCAGAACCTCCTTGGCGGCGACAAGATGGTGCAGGCGAGCCGCACGCCCGAGATCCTCGCCGACGCCGCCCACATGATCTTCTCGAAGCCATCCGGAGAGTTCTCCGGCAACTTCCTGATCGACGACAGCTTCATGGCCGGGGAGGGCGTCACCGATTTCACACCCTATCGCGTCGACGCTTCCGTGCCGCTGATGCCGGACTTCTTCGTGCCGGCGGACCCGAAGCCGCCAGAGGGCGTGAAGGGCGGCGTCTGACCCGTCATCGGTTTGACATCGGCCTCGGATCGGAGTTCCTGCCGGTTCCTATCCCGACCGTGCAGCGAGATTCGCGCCCATGCTGATGATCCACGGCATCTGCCCCGACACGCGCGACAAGCTTCGCCATACGACGCTCGGGGCGGACCAGGCCTTTCCGGCAGAAGCTGTGTGGATCGATCTGCTGAATCCGACCCCGGAGGAAGACCGGCGTGTCGAGCAGCATCTCGGCATCTCGATCCCGACGCGCGAGGAGATGCATGATCTCGAGCCGTCCGAGATCATCTACACCGAGAACGGCGCGCGCTTCATGACGGCACGTATCATCTGCCAGTCCGACACCGTCGTGCCGAAGCTGGCGGACGTCACATTCATCCTCACCGAGAAGGCGCTGGTGACGGTGCGCTATGACGAGCCCGGCGCCTTCAACATCTTCCTCAACCGCGCGACCAAGCCCGGCGGCTGCGGCCAGCAGCCGGAGGCGGTGCTGGACGGCCTGATCGAGGCGATCGTCGACCGTGCCGCCGAGGTACTTCGCGGCGTCGGCGACAAGATCGACATCGCCTCGCGCCGGGTCTTCGCCGGGCGCGGCCGCGATGTCGAGCAGGGCGGCGTGTATCAGGTCGTCATCCAGAAGATCGGTCAGTACGAGCACATCATCTCGAATGTCCGCGAGAGCATGGTTTCCGTCGAGCGCGTGCTGCTCTTCCTTTCCGCCAACTACACCAGGCCGAAGAAGGCGCAGACCGGATTCTCGGCCGAGTGGCGCTCGGCCGTGCGCGACGTGCAGGCCATCGAGGAACACGCCGCCTTCCTGTCCAACAAGCTGCAGTTCATGATGGACGCGACGCTCGGCCTCGTCTCGATCGAGCAGAACAAGATCATCAAGCTTTTCTCGGTCGTCTCGGTCGCGCTGATGCCGCCGACCCTGATCGCCTCGATCTACGGCATGAACTTCAAGGTCATGCCGGAGTTGGACTGGCAGTGGGGCTATCCGCTGGCGATCGGTCTGATGATTCTCTTCGCGGTGCTGCCCTATATCTTCTTCCGCTGGAAGAAATGGCTCTGAGGCCAGGCTTTCGGCGCCTACCCTGACGACCGGATGACCCAGCCTCAAGTCCTTTCCGTCCTCCTCGTCGCCGGCATGATGGCCGCCTTTCTCTGGGGCCGGCTGCGCTACGACATCGTCGCGATGCTGGCCCTGCTGCTCGCCGTCGCGCTCGGGCTCGTGCCGGCCGCCGAGGCGTTCAAGGGCTTTTCCGACGATATCGTCATCATCGTCGGCAGCGCGCTGGTACTCAGCGCCGCGGTCGCCCGGTCGCGGATCATCGAAAGGCTGTTCTCGAAGCTCGGGCCGCGCCTCTCATCGACGCAGCTCGAGGTGCCGCTGCTCGTCTTCGCCGTCGCCATCATGTCGGCGATCATCAAGAACATCGGCGCGCTCGCCATGATGCTGCCGATCGCCTACCAGCTTGCGCGCAAGGACGGGAAATCGCCCTCGATCTTCCTGATGCCGATGGCGTTCGCCTCGCTTCTCGGCGGCATCGTCACGCTGGTCGGCACCTCGCCCAACGTCATCGTCTCGCGCGTGCGGCAGGAACTCGGCGGCCAGCCCTTCAGCATGTTCGACTTCGCGCCGGTCGGCATCGTCGTGGCGTTGGTGGGCTGCGCCTTCCTGAGCGTCGGCTATCGCCTGCTGCCGCGGGACCGGCGGGGCGCCGTCTCGCTCGACCAGGCCATCGACATCAAGGACTACCTCACCGAGGCGAGGCTCGGCGAGAAGTCGCTGCTCGCCGGCAAGACCGTCGCGGACCTCAAGGCGATCGGCGGCGGCGGGGCCGAGATCGTCTCGATCCTGCGCAACGAGCGGCGCGTGCAGGCGCCCCTGCCGGATGCGGCGCTGCGGGCGGGCGACATCCTGCTGCTGCGTGGCGATGCCGCCGTGCTGGAACGGGTCATCGCGGAAGGCGGGCTCGATCTCATTGGCAAGGATCGCCCGACGCAGAAGGGCGATGCCCTCGATCCGGACCGCATCGCCGAAGCGATCATCGGGCCGGATTCCGTACTGATCGGCCAATCGGCCGGAGACCTCGCGCTCCATGATCGCTTTGGCGTCAACATGATCGCGATCAGCCGTTCCGGCGAGCGCTTCAGCCAGCGCCTGCGCGACATCCGCCTGCGGGCCGGCGACATCGTCGTCATCCAGGGGGACGAGAAGCTGCTGCCGGAAAAGCTCTCCGAGATGGGGCTCTTGCCTCTGGCGGACCGGCTGGTGCCGCTCGGCTCGACGCGCCGCGTCGTGCTGACGGCGTCGATCACGCTCGCGGCGATCATTGCGCTGGCGGCCGGGCTCGCGCCGGTGCCGCTCGTGTTCTTCGCTGCCGCGGTGCTGCTGATCGCCCTGCGCTGCGTCCCCCTGCGCGAGGCCTATCAGAACATCGATGCGCCGATCCTGCTGATGCTGGCGGCGCTGATCCCGGTCAGCGACTCTCTGCGAACGACCGGCGCCACCGACCTTTTCGCCTCCTGGCTCGCCATGATCGGTGGCGGCCTGCCCGGCTGGGCCGCGGTCGCGCTTATCCTCGTCGCGGCGATGGCGGTGACGCCCTTCCTC
This sequence comes from Allobosea sp. CER48, assembly GCF_044752385.1. NCBI lineage: Bacteria > Pseudomonadati > Pseudomonadota > Alphaproteobacteria > Hyphomicrobiales > Alloboseaceae > Allobosea > Allobosea sp. CER48. The sequence continues at coordinate 13,200 of NZ_JBIWYK010000036.1, forward strand.
AACAATGCCGCGACGGTGCTGGTGATGGCGCCGATCGGCGCCGGCTTCGCCAAGAACCTCGGCTACAATCCCGACGCCTTCCTGATGGCGGTGGCGATCGGCGCAGCCTGCGACTTCCTCACGCCGATCGGCCACCAGTGCAACACGCTGGTGATGGGGCCGGGAGGCTATCGCTTCGGCGACTATGCGCGGCTCGGCGCGCCGCTCTCGCTCATCGTCATCCTGCTGGCCGTGCCGATGATCCTGCTGGTCTGGCCGCTGCGGTGACGCCTAGAGCAATTTCGAGCGCAGTGGACACCGGGTCGGGTAAAGAAAAT
>NZ_JBIWYK010000037.1:0-12816 GCF_044752385.1 Allobosea sp. CER48
TTCACCCGAGCAGGAATGCCCGTGCCACGCATCGTCACAGTCGCCGCCGCCCAGCTGGGGCCGATCCAGCGGGCCGAGAGCCGCAAGCAGGTCGTCGATCGCATGATCGCACTGATGGAAGCGGCCAGGGCGCAGGGCGCGACCTTCATCGTCTATCCCGAGCTCGCGCTGACCACCTTTTTCCCGCGCTGGTATCATGAGGATCGCGCCGAGGCGGATGGCTGGTTCGAGCGCAGCATGCCCGGCGCGGAAACGCAGCCGCTCTTCGACAAGGCGAAGGCGCTCGGCATGGCCATGAGCTTCGGTTATGCCGAGCTCACCCCCGAAGGCCGCCATTTCAACAGCTCGATCCTCGTCGATCGCGCCGGCCGGACCGTCGGCAAGTACCGCAAGGTGCACCTGCCAGGGCATGTCGAATTCGACCCCGATCGCGCGCATCAGCATCTCGAGAAGCGCTATTTCGAGCCCGGCGATCTCGGCTTCCCGGTCTGGGAATTCGAAGGCGGGCTCATGGGCATGGCGATCTGCAATGACCGGCGCTGGCCCGAAACCTATCGCGTCATGGGCCTGCAGGGCGTCGAGATGGTCGTGCTCGGCTACAATACCCCCTCCGCCAACTCGCAATCACCCCATGAGACGACGGCCGACCGCCTGTTCCACCACCGGCTCTCGGTGCAGGCCGGGGCCTACCAGAACTCGACCTGGGTCGTGGCCGTTGCGAAGGCCGGCAACGAGGACGGGCACCGTCTTTTCGGCGGCACTCTGATCGCGGCGCCCGACGGAAAGATCGTCGGGGAACTCGACCACGAGGAGGATGGCGTGCTCGTCCACCCTTGCGACCTAGACGATACCCGCTTCGGCAAGGCGACGATCTTCGACTTCGCCAGGCATCGCCGCGTCGAGCATTACGGCCTGATCACCGAGCGCACCGGCGTCGGCGCCCCGCTCGGCAAGGCGGAGAGCGCCTGAGCGCTCTCCTTGATTCCATCAACGGAACGGATCGAACGGAGTCGGAAACCGCCCGGTCGGCGCGATCTCCGCATAAGGTCCGCGCGCCAGCAGCTGCCCGTGCCCCGGCTGCGCCAGCACGCGCTCACCGTCGAAGATCAGTCGGCCGCGCTGATAGGTGGCGGTCGGATAGCCCTGCAGCTCCATGCCCTCATAGGGCGTGTAGTCGCTGCCGTGATGCTGCATCGCATTGGTGAGGGTGACACGCCGGGCGGGATCGAACAGCACGATATCGGCGTCGGCCCCAACCGCGAGCGCGCCCTTGCGCGGTGCGAGTCCGAAGCGCCGGGCCGGATTTGTGGCGACGAGATCGACGAAGCGGCGCAGGTCGATGCGGCCCTTGGCGACGCCCTCCGAGTAGAGAATGGGCAGACGTGCCGCGAGTCCGGGCACCCCGTTCGGGATCTTGTTGAAGGGCGCGTTCTCGCCGTGCTGCTTCTTGCCGCGCGGATCATCATAGCGCAGCGGCGAGTGGTCGGACGACACGATATCGATGACGCCGTCGCGCAGGAACTGCCAGAGCGCCTCGCGATCCGCCGCGGAGCGCAGTGCGGGGGAGATCATGAACTTCGCCCCCTCGAAGCCCGGGCGGTCCATATCGCTCTCATCGAGCACGAGATATTGCGTGCAGGTCTCGGCCCAGGCCTTCTGCCCGCGCACCTGAGCCCGTGCGACCTCCTCGCCCGATTGCGCACCGGAGACATGGAAGATCTGGAGCGGTGCATCCAGCGCTTCTGCGAGCGCCAGGATGCGATGCGTTGCCTCGCGTTCGACCACCATGGGCTTGGCCCAGGCGAGATGGCGCGGCGCCGTCTGCCCGGCCGCCAGCAGGGCCTGCGTCAGCCAGGTGATCAGCTCGTGATGCTCCGCATGGACACAGACGAGCGCGCCGGCGCGCCGGGCCGCAGCCAGCGTCTGCAGGATCTGCGCGTCGCCGAGGCGGTTGCTGTCATAGGTCATGAAGATCTTGACCGAGCGATGCCCGGCCGCGACCAGTGCCGGCAGCTCCTTGTCCAGAACCTCCTCCGTCGGGTCGTTGACCAGAAGATGGAAGGCGTGATCGATCCGTGCCTGCTTCGCCTTTTCGGCATAGGCGGCGACGGCTTCGGCAAGCGAGCCGCCACGGATCTGTGGCGCATGGCAGACGACCGTGGTCGTGCCGCCTGCGGCGGCCGAGGCGGTGCCGCTATCGAAGCCATCGGAGATATCCGCGCCCGAGGAAAACGGCTGGTCGAGATGGACATGGCTGTCGACCCCGCCCGGCAGCACCAGCAATCCCCGGGCATCGACCTCTTCCCGGCCGGCCGGAAGGTTCGCCCCGATCGCGACGATGGCGCCCCCGGCTATGCCGATGTCGAGAGCGCCGATATCGGTGACGGCGACGGCGGTGCCGCCGCGAATGACGAGATCGAATTCACTCATGGACTTTCTCCCAGGGCGGTCGCGGCGACGAGCCGGCGGCTGCTTGCAGCCCGTGAAACAGCGACGAGGTCAGGATGAAAACGGAACTGCGCGTTGCGCTCGGCGAGACGCTGTACGGCGTCGAGCGGCCCTGGGGCGCCCTGCCCTCGACACCCGGACGGATCACGGATCTCGCCGTCGGCGAGGACGGGTTCGTCCATGTGCTGCTGCGCCGCGACAGCGCCGTCGATCCGGACGGGCCTTGCGTGGTGACGCTCGCGCCCGATGGCCGCTTCCTGCGCAGCTGGGGCGAGGCGCTCTGCGTCGACGCCCACAAGATCGCGACGATGCCGGACGGCGGCCTCGCCATCGTCGACCGTGACGCCCATCGCATTCTGTTCTGTGACATCGAAGGCAGGGTGCGCCGGCAGATCGGCGAGAGCCATCGGCCCGGCCACCCGTTCAACCACCCCAGCGACATCGCCTTCGCGCCCGATGGCGGCTTCTATGTCGCGGACGGCTACGGCAATGGCCGCATCCACCGCTTCGATGCCAATGGCGCTCCGGTCGCGAGCTGGGGTTCGGTCGGCACCACGCCAGGCGCCTTCCTGACCCCGCACGGCATCTGCGTGCTCGGCGACGGGCGCGTCATCGTCGCCGATCGCGAAAACAGCCGCGTGCAGAGCTTTTCGCCCGAAGGCGAGTGTCTCGCGGTATGGGACGCCTTCCTGCGCCCGCAGGATGTCGTGGCCGATGCGGAAGACCGGATTCATGTCTGCGATTCGATCCCGACGCTGAGCCTGCTCTCCGCGGATGGCGTTCTGCTCGGTCGCTGCCGGCCGGTTCTCAACGGTGCCCATGGCCTCTGGCTCGGCCCGTCCGGCGACATCTTCCTTGCCGAGACCAATCCGAACCGCATCACCCGCCTCTTCCCCGTCGCGCGCTGACGCGACGGGCCTTCCTCTCGTTCAGGCTGCGGACATGGCGGTGCGGTTCTGCAGCCGCGAGACCAGCCGCACGAAGGGCCAGAACATCAGGAAGTAGACGATCGCGGCGGCGATCAGCGGCGTCGGGTTGTAGAGCAGGCCCTGGGCGAGCTGGGCCGAGCGCAGCAGCTCCTGCAGCGCGACCGCGGATGCGATCGAGGTCTGCTTCACCAGCTCGACCGTGTTGCTGATCAGGTCCGGCAACACGTTGCGCGTGCCCTGCGGCACCACGACATGGATCATGCTCTTGTACCAGCTCAGGCCGGTCGAACGCGCGGCCTCGCGCTGGCCCTTCGGCACGGATTCGATGCCGGCGCGGAAGATCTCGGCGAAATAGCTCGAGCCGTTCAGCGTCAGCGCCAGCACGGCCGCGGTGAACTCGTTGAGCTTCAGGCCGAGGAAGGGCAGGCCGAAGAAAATGAAGATCAGCAGCACCAACGGCGGGATCGCCCGCATCACGTCGACATAGGCGATCAGCAGGAAGCGCAGCAGCTTGCTGGGCACGTCCTGCGCCATGGCGATGGCGATGCCGGCAAGCACCGAAAGCGGCACCGCGACCGCGGCCAGCGCCAGCGTCATCCAGAAGCCCTGCAGCAGCAGCGGCCAGACCTGCCTGAGGACGTCGAGGTTGAAGAAGGTCGTGACGAGCTCGTCCATCATGACCTCGGATGCGCGTAGACGTGTTCCAGCCAGCGCGTGAAGCGCACGAAGGGCAGGAACAGCAGAAGGAAGAGCAGCGCGCCGACTGTGAGAGCCGTCGGGTTCGCCACGTTGGACTGGATGCTGGAGGTCACGTTGAGCAGCTCCGGCACGGCGACGACCGAGCCCAGCGTCGTGCCCTTGCTGATGCCGATGGCACGGTTGGTCAGCGGCGGGATCGACATGCGCACCACCTGCGGCAGGATGATGTAGGCAAGCGTCTGGGTGAAGCCGAGGCCGGTTGAGCGGCCCGCCTCCCATTGCCCCTTCGCGACGGCATTGATGCCGGCCCAGAAGATCTCCTCGGAGAAGGCCGAGAGCACGATCGCGAGTGCGAACACCGTCGCCGTGAACGGCTCCAGCACCAGCCCGAAATAGGGCAGCGCGAAATAGGCCAGCACGATCAGCACGAGCTGCGGGATCGAGCGGAAGAAGTCGATATAGAAGATGATCAGCCAGTTCAGCGGGCGGATGCCGTAGAGCCGGAGGATAGCGAGCGCGAGGCCCAGCGGGATGCCGATCAGCACCGTCAGGATCGACATCTCGACGGTGATCAGGAAGCCGCGCAGAATGTCCGGCCAATAGGCCGCCATCAGCGGGAAGTCGAAGAAGTAGCGGACGATCTGGTCCATGCGCGCCGTCAGCCGTGGGAGCGCATCACGAAGTCGCGGATGCGCTGGTGCTGCGGGTTGACCAGGATCTCCTGCGGCGTGCCCTCGGCCAGGATGGCGCCGTGGTCCATGAAGACGACGCGGTCTGCGACATCGCGCGCGAACTTCATCTCATGCGTCACCACGATCATCGTCATGCCCATTTCCTTGGTGCGGACCATGACGTTGAGCACCTCGCCGACGAGCTCCGGATCGAGCGCCGAGGTCGGCTCGTCGAAGAGCATGACCTGCGGCTCCAGCGCCATGGCGCGGGCAATGCCGACGCGCTGCTGCTGGCCGCCGGAGAGCTGGGCCGGAAAGGCATCCGCCTTGTGGGCGAGGCCGACGACCTCGAGATGGTGGCGGGCCTTCTTCTCCGCCTCCTCCTTGCCGAGGCCGACGACCTTGCGCAGCGCCAGGGTGACGTTCCCCAGCGCGGTCTTGTGCGGATAGAGATGGATGCCCTGGAACACCATGCCGATCCGGCGGCGCAGCAGGTTGAGATCGACCTTGGGTCCGGTGATCTCCTGACCGCCGACGCGGATCGTGCCTGCCGTCGGTTCCTCCAGCCTGTTGATGCAGCGCAGGCAGGTGCTCTTGCCCGAGCCGGAGGAGCCGACGATCACGACGGCCTCGCCCTTGCCGACCTTGAGGTCGACGCCGCGCAGAACCTCGACCTGGCCGAAGCTCTTGCGCAGGCCCTCGATCGAAACGATCGTCTCAGGCGACGCGGCCGTCATGACAGGCTGCGACGTCACTTGCAGGGGGCCTTGCGCTCGGCGGTGTCGTAGCCCTCGAAGCCCGGCGCGCCCGTGCCCGGATAGACCGTGGCGGCGGAGGAGCTGGTCTCCGGCTTCACGCCGAACCACTTTTCGTGGATCTTCGCGAGCGTGCCGTCGCTCTTGATGCACTCCAGCGCGCCCTCGACCTGCGAGCGGAAGGCGGCATCCTCCTTGCGGAAGGCGACGCCGAAGTTGCGGCCGCTGTCGAGCACGAACGCGACCTCCGCGGTCGGCGTCTGCGTCGAGACATAGCGCGAGACCGGCGCATCGGCGACGTTGGCGAACGCGCGGCCGATCATCACCGCCTGCACGGCGTCGGCATTCTTGTTGTAGCGCTGGATGGTGAAGCCGTACTTGGCCTCGTTGTCGGTCAGCCATTTGTCCGAGATCGAGCCGTTGTTGACGGTCAGCGCCTTGCCCTTCAGGTCCTCGAGATTGGCGATCTTGCCGCCCTTCTTGACGAGGAAGCCGAGGCCCGTCGGCATATAGGGCTCGCTGAACAGCATCTGCGCCGCTCGCTCAGGCGTGATGTTGGTCGGCGCCGGGATCATCTCGTAGCGCTTCGAGAACAGGCCGGCGAAGATCGCCGAGAAGTTCGAATCCGTGACCTCGACGCCCGGGCGGCCGAGCTTCTCGGCGAGCGCGACGGACATGTCGTAGGTGAATCCGGTCGTCTCGCCGGCCGGGGTCTTGAAGCAGAACGGCGCAAAGCCGAGGTCGCAGGCGACCTTCAGCTTCTCGTTCTGCGGATGGTCGGCATCCTGTGCCATCGCCGGCATCGCGATGAGAGCGGCCAGAGCCACGCCCCTGACGGCGGCGCGCGCCAGCCCGATCGAATTCAGTTTCATGCTTCCCGCTCCCGTTATGCGACGGCGACGCCGCGACCGTCGCACCCCTCTTGCAACAATCCGGCCACGTCTGGAGCGAAACCTAACAGGGCGAAATCATGCCCAGCCAATTATTTGTTGTCGGGTTTCCATAACATGATGTTAAGCGCCGTCGGCCGGATCGGATTCCTTGCCCGCCGGCATGGGCGGCACCAGCCCGCGCAAAATGTCGACGAAAGCACTCGCCGTGCGCGAAAGTGGCTCGAAGCGCGGCGTCAGCAGATGAGCGCGGACCCGCGTCTTGGGCGCGAGCGGCCGCGACACCAGTTCCGGCCAGGTCCGCCCGCGCAGCACGAACTCGTCGACGACCGCGATGCCGGCTCCGGCCCGCACCATCGCGCAGGCGACCGGCGTGAAGCGAACCACCGTGCTGATCCTGAGCGGTGCGGCCTTCAGCGCCAGCGCGCGCCCGACGATATCGCCATACGGCGTCTGCGGGCCGAAGCCGATCAACGGATAAGGCACGAGATCGGCCGGGCGGATCACGCGCAACCGCGCCAACGCATGGTCGCGCGGCATGATCACCATAAGCCGGCCTTCGGTCAGGACCTCCATGTCGAGCGTGGGTTCGTCGACGGGCAGGATCGAGACGCCGAGATCGGCCCGCCCCGCCACGACCTTGGCGACGATCTCGAGCAGCGTCAGTACCTCGAACTCGACGCGTAGATCGGGAAAGCGCTCGCGCAGCCGGGCGATGGCATCCGGCACCAGCGCCTGCCCGACGCTCGGGCTCGCGACGATGCGGACCGAGCCCGTGCCGCGCTCGCGCAGTTCCTCCGCCAGTTCGTTGACCCTCACCACGCCCTGGTGGACCTGATCGACCTCCTGGAAGAGCCGCCGCGCCTCAGGTGTCGGCTGCACCCGGCCACGGACGCGCTCGAACAGGCGCAAGGCCAGCCGATCCTCCGTATAGGCCAGCAGGCGGCTGATCGCCGGCTGCGACACCGAAAGCAGCCGGGCCGCGCCGCTGATCGAGCCGGTTATCATGATGGCCCGGAAGACCTCGATCTGCCGGAGATTGAGACGCATTGCGATAACATCCGATTATGGTCGGCCGCATAATAAGCATGATTCATTTCGCGGCTAGCGCTCTAAGCTCTGTTCCGCCGGCAACGACCGGCTCACGACGGGCATCGCGCGAAAAAGTGGGAACCGCCTTCTCGCTCCAGCGATGCTCTCAACCAAAGCGGGACGAGGCCGGCCGATGAGACGCTTTCTGACGAGCAGGGATGTCGAGGCTGCCGTTGCCGGCGGCTCGGTCTTCGCGGCTGGCGGCGGTGGCTGGGCCGACCATGGCCGCATGCTCGGCACCGCCGCGGTCAATACCGGCAGGCCCGAGCTCGTCACCATGGACGAGATTCCCGACGACGCCATTATCGCCACTGCAGCCGCGATCGGCGCACCCGCCGGCACGACCGAATGGGAGATGTGGGGCATCGACTACGTCAAGGCCGTGCAACTGCTGCAGGAGGCGCTGGGCAAGCCGATCTATGGCCTGATCATCGGCCAGAACGGCATGTCGAGCACGCTGAATGCCTGGCTTCCCAGCGCGATCCTCGGCGTGAAGGTTGTCGATGCCGTCGGCGACATCCGCGCCCATCCCACCGGCGACATGGGCTCGATCGGCCTGGCCAACAGCCCGGAGGCGACGATTCAGGTCGCGGTCGGCGGCAACCGCGCCAAGAACCAGTACATCGAGCTGGTGACGCGCGGCGCGACCGCCAAGGTCTCGCCCATCCTGCGCACCGCCTCCGACATGTCGGGCGGCTTCATCGCATCCTGCCGCAACCCGGTCTCGGCGGCCTATGTCCGCAAGAACGCCGCGCTCGGCGGCATCTCGATGGCGCTGGCTTTGGGCGAGCGCATCCTCGCCGCCAGGCCGAAGGGCGGAGCGGCCGTGATCGACGCGATCTGCGAGGAGACCGGCGGCTCGATCATCGCGCGCGGCCCGGTCGCGAAGAAGGATGTCCGCTACACCAACGAAGCTTTCGACATCGGCACGATCCAGGTCGGCACGGGCGCGGCCGCCCGCATCATCCACGTGATGAACGAATACATGGCCGTCACCGATCTCGACGGCGCCCGCCACGCCTGCTTCCCCGATGTGATCACCACGCTCGACAATGACGGCCAGCCGGTCAGCGCCGGCCATGTCCGCGAAGGCATGGAGCTTTCGGTTCTGCGCGTGCCGAAGGACAAGATTCCGCTGAGCTCCAGCGTCACGGATCCCAGCGTCTACCCGATCGTCGAGAAGGCGCTCGGCATGAACTTCACCGACTACGCGCTGGGCCGCGAAGCCTAGGCCGCGCTCTCCGCAGACCCCGCAGGATTTACCGGATACCCATCATGAGCGATTTCGACCTCGTCCTCCGCGGCAATGTCGTGCTGTCCGACCGGATCATCGAGGACGGCTATGTCGCCGTCAGCGGCGGCAAGGTCGGCAAGGTCGGCGCGGGCATGCCGCCTTCGGCCCGCGAGACGCAGGATTTCCGCGGCCAGTGGATCATTCCCGGCGTCATCGACGGACAGGTCCATTCCGGCAGCCAGGCCAACCATGAAGGCATCGGCATGTGCTCGCGGGCGGCGGCGGCCGGCGGCGTCACCGTGATGGTCGACATGCCCTATGACGAGCCGGAGCCCGTCACCAGCGCCAAGCTGTTCAACGAAAAGGTCGCGGTGGTCGAGCGCGACGCCCATGTCGATGTCGCGCTCTATGCCACCATCACCATCGAGAACGGGCTCCATGCCATTCCCGGCCTGGTCGAGGCCGGCGCCTGCGCCTTCAAGTTCTCGACCTTCGAGGCCAACCCGACGCGCTTTCCCCGCATCGGCGACGACACGCTCTACGAAGCCTTCAGGCTGATCGAACCGACCGGCCTGCTCTGCGGCGTCCATAACCAGGACCAGGAGATGACTCGGCGCAATATCGCGAAGCTGGTCGAGGCCGGAGACACCGGGCCGGACGCCTTCCTGCGCGCCCATACCCCGCTGATCGAGAACCTCGCCACCGCCCGCATCTACGAACTGGGCGCCGAAACCGGCGCGCGTGCACACGCCGTCCACGTCTCGACCTCGCGCGGCTTCGAGATCTGCAACATGTACAAGCGCGCCGGCTACAAGGCGACCGTCGAGAGCTGCGTACAGTACTTCATGCTCAATGCCGAGGAGCATGTGCCGCGCTTCGGGGCCAAGGTGAAGCATTATCCGCCGATCCGCCCGAAGGCCGAGAGCGAATTGCTCTGGAGCCATCTCGCCGCCGGCCATTGCGACTTCATCTCCTCGGATCACGTCTCCTGGGGGCTGGAGAAGAAGGGCGATCCGATGATCTTCAAGAACACCTCGGGCGGCCCGGGCATCGAGACGCTTCTGCCGGCGCTCTGGACCGGCTGCGAGGAGCACGGCCTGTCGCCGACCATCGTGGTGAAGCAGCTCTGCGAGGGGCCGGCCAAGGCCTTCCTGCTCGCCGACAAGGGCCGGCTCGAAGCCGGCGCCGATGCCGACATCACCGTGCTGGAGCCGGGCCGCTTCATCCACGACCCCGGCAAGAGCCTCTCGGCGGTGAAGTGGAGCTCGATGGAGGGCCGAGAATTCCGCGTCCGCGTCGCTGCCACCTATGTCCGCGGCCAGCTCGCCTGGGATGGCAAGGAAATTCGCAACAAGGCCGGCGACGGCCGCTTCCTGCGCCCGGCGGCGTGACTCCCATGGCGATCGATCAGGACCGGCTCTGGCGCCGTATCGAGGCCCTTTCCGGGATCACCGACCCGGAGCGCCCCTGGACGCGCCGCTCCTTCACCCAGCGCTTCCTCGAAGGGCGCGAATGGCTGGCGGCGGAATTCCGCGAGGCCGGGCTCGAGACGGAGCTCGACGCGGCCGGCAACCTGATCGGCCGGCTGGCGGGCGCCGATCCGAGCTTGAAGCCGATCCTGATCGGTTCGCATTCGGACACAGTTCCTTCGGGCGGGCGCTATGACGGCATTCTCGGCGTGCTCGCCGCGCTGGAAGTCGCCCAGAGCTTCAGCGAGCGTGGCGACCGCCTGCGCCACACGCTGGAGGTCGTCGATTTCCTGGCGGAGGAGCCGAGCGAATTCGGCCTTTCCTGCATCGGCAGCCGCGCGCTCGCCGGCGCCCTGACCGAGCAGCATCTCGCCCTCACCCGCCCGGATGCCATGACGCTTCGCGAAGGCATCGCATTCGTCGGCGGCCGGCCGGAGGAACTCGCCGCGGTCAGGCGCTCTGCGGATGGTGTGGCAGCCTATGTCGAAGTCCATATCGAGCAGGGACGCGTGCTGGAGAACGAGCGCATCCCGATCGGCATCGTGACCGACATCGTCGGCATCCGCCGCGAACGCATCGTCGTCACCGGCCGGGCCGACCATGCCGGCGCGACGCCGATGCCGCTCAGGGCCGATGCGCTGGTCGGTGCTGCGAAGCTGGTCGAGGCCGCCTACAAGCGGGCCCTGGCGACAGCACGGGACAACCAGCCGCTGGTCGCGACCTTCGGGCGCATCGAAGTGAGCCCGAACGCCGCCAATGCCGTACCGGGCGAGGCCGTGCTGACGCTGGAGGTTCGCTCCGGAAACGAGGCGGCGGTCAAGGCTTTCGGCGAAGCGCTGATGCGCGACCTGCGTCCAGCCCTGGAAGAGCTGCGCCTCGCCATCGCGGTCGAGCCGATCAGCCATGTCGCCCCCACCGCCTGCGCGCCGGAGATCCGGACGGCCATCGCCAATGCCGCGAGCTCGCTCGGGCTCGCCACGCGCGACCTGCCGAGCGGCGCCGGCCATGACGGCGTCTTCGTCGCCCATACCGGCCCGATCGGCATGATCTTCGTGCCGTGCCTCGACGGGCGCAGCCACGCGCCGGAGGAATCGATCACGCCCGAGCAGGCCGGCGATGGCGCCCGCGTGCTGGCCGAGACGGTGCGCCTGCTCGACGTGAATTTGGGTTGAAGCGATGGACTGGGCCGCGAGCGATCTGGCGGAGCGCGATCTCTACAAGCTCCTCGTCAACACTGTGCTGCCGCGCCCGATCGCGCTCGTCACCACCGTGGATGCGCAGGGGCGTGCGAATGCCGCGCCCTTCAGCTTCTTCAACGTCTTCAGCCATGCTCCGCCGCTGGTGGTGCTGGGCATCGAAGGGCGCGACAAGGCCCCTTCGCCATTGAAGGACACGATGCGCAACATCCGCGAGACCGGCAGCTTCGTCGTCAACCTCGTCGATCGCGCCATGGTCGAGGCCATGCAGATCTGCGCCGTCGACTTCCCCGGCGAAGTCGATGAGATCGAGGCCGCCGGCCTCGAGACCGCGCCGGGCACCGCGATCGCGGTGCCCCGGCTCGCCGCCTCCCCGGTCCAGCTCGAATGCCGCGAGACGGTCTCGCTTTCGCTGGGCACGCGGCATCGCAATCTCGTCGTCGGCGAGATCGTCCATCTTCATATCCGCGACGGCCTCGTCGACGAGCGCCTGCATGTCGATGTCGACAAGCTCGACGTGGTCGGCCGCCTGCATGGCGCCGATTGGTATGTCGGCCTGCGTGACCGGTTCCAGGTCCCGCGCCAGACGCTGGCAGGCTGGCACGAGCGGACGCGGACCGTCCCGGAAGGAGAACTGTCGTGAGCGGCACGATCTACGTCATCAATCCGAACTCGACCGAGCGCGTGACCCGGGAGATCGACGTCGCCGTCGCGCCGCTGCGCCTGGCCGGCGGCCCACCCATCGAATGCCTCACACTCGCAGAAGGCCCTCCCGGCATCCAGTCGCAGCGCGATGCCGACGGGCTGATCCCGGCCCTTTTGAAGCGCGCGGCCGCGCTGGAGAACGAAGCCGCCGCCTTCGTGGTCGCCTGTTTTTCCGACCCCGGCATGCATGCGCTGCGCGAGCAGAGCCAGAAGCCGGTGCTCGGCATCGCGGAAGCCGGCGTGCTGACGGCGCTGACGCTCGGCCAGCGCTTCGGCATCGTCGCCATGCTGCAGAATTCGATCCCGCGTCATCTGCGCTATCTCGGCGCGATGGGCGTGATGGGCCGCTTCGCCGGCGACCTGCCGGTGAACCTCACCATCGCCGAAATGGCCGACGATACGCTCACGCTTGGCCGCATGCTCGCCGTCGGCCGGACCTTGCGCGACACGCATCACGCCGACGTGCTGGTGATGGGCTGTGCCGGCATGGCGCGCTTCCGCGAGCCGCTGGAACAGGAACTCGGCATCCCGATCGTCGAACCGACGCAGGCGGCCGTGACGATGGCGATCGGCCGCGTGCGGCTGGCCTGGGGCGGGCGCCCCCTTCGCAAAGGCTGAACCATGGCTGACCTGCTCGTCGAACTCGCCGGGGTTCTCGGCGAGGCGAATGTCCTCGTCTCCGCGGAAGACCAGGCCCCCTTCCTGACCGACTGGCTCGGCAAGTATCG
>NZ_JBIWYK010000038.1:0-12789 GCF_044752385.1 Allobosea sp. CER48
GATCCCTCCTACCCGGCCCTGACCGGCCGGGTCGTCGACGGGGCCAATCTGCTCGCCCCCGATGTCCGCCAGCGGATCGAGGACAAGCTCAAGGCATATGAGGACAAGACGTCCGACCAGGTCGTGGTCGCGACGGTTCCCTCGCTGCAGGACGTGCCCATCGAGGATTTCGCCAATGGCCTGTTCCGGCACTGGCAGCTCGGCCAGAAGGCCAGGAACAACGGGGCGCTGCTGATCGTCGCCCCGAAGGAGCGCAAGGTTCGCATCGAGGTCGGCTATGGGCTGGAGGGGGCGCTGACCGACGCTCTCTCCAAGGTCATCATCACGACCGCCATCGCGCCGAAGTTCAAGAGCGGCGACTTCGCCGGCGGTATCGAAGCCGGGGTGGACGCCATGCTGACCATTCTGGCGGGGGATGCCGAGGAATGGCAGCGACGTGCCGAAGTTCGCTCCGACGAAAGCACGATGGGCGAGGACATCGCCGTCGTCATCGCGATGATCTTCATCTTCCTGTTCATCGTCGCCTTCCTGCGCGGCGTGAGCCAGCAGGGCGGAGCCCGTCGGCATCGGCTGCGGAACGGGCAATGGGTGATCCTGCCGCCGAGCACCGGCTCCGGATCCGGCTGGAGCGGCGGCTCGGGATGGAGCGGCGGAGGCGGCTGGAGCTCGGGCGGAGGATATTCCGGCGGCGGCGGCTCCTCCGGCGGGGGCGGGGCTTCGGGAGACTGGTGATGGATGCCGCTGACAGGGATGCGATCGCGGAAGCGGTGCGCCGGGCCGAAATGCAGACGGCGGGCGAAATCGTGGTGGTGATCGAGCGGGCGGCGTCGAGCTACCGCAACGTGCCGGTCGTGATGGCGCTGGCGCTCGCCCTGTTCGTGCCGTGGCCGCTGCTATCGTTCACGATGATGAGCGCGCAGCGGATCTTCATGACCCAGCTCTTCTGCGCCGTTTCCCTGCTGGGGGCGTTGCTCTGGTACGGGCGTGGCGGCCGTTTCGTGCCGGGATTCGTCAAGCGTCGTCGCGCGCATGAGGCGGCGCTGCGGGAATTCACTGCGCGCGGCCTGACACGGACCAAGGGGCGCACCGGCGTGCTGCTCTATATCGTGCTGCAGGAACGCTACGCCGAAATCCTCGCCGATACCGGCATCGACGGGCTGGTGGACCAGGATACCTGGCGCGGCATCATCGAGCCGCTTCTGGCTGCCGCACGCGAGGATCGGTTGACCGAAGGGTTGATCAGGGCCATCGATGGTGTCGGCGCTGTTCTGGCGCAGCATGTCCCACCGGTTCCCGGCGACGTCGACGAGCTGTCGAACAAGGTCATCCTGCTCTGAGGCCGCCGCCCCGGCACGACGCTCAGCGCGTCGCCGGTCCCTTGGCCGCCGCCAGGATAGCACCTGGCATCATGTAGCCGTGCTTGCCCGGCCGGTCCGCCTGGATGACGACGACATAGCCATCGGCCTCGGGCGCCTGCGTCGCGGCAAGCGGGGCGGTGAGGGTCGTCTCCTGCCCGTTCCAGTCGCCGACGCGGACCATGCCGCGCACGACATTGGCATAGGTCAGCGTCTTGCCCTGGTTCTCGCCGCGGGTGATCGGCACGGTCGCCTGGCGCGAGATGGGCAGAACCCAGACGCCGGCGGCCTCTTCGCTTGCAGCCGCGGCCGGCGAGATCCTGATCTGGAGGTTGCCGTTCTCCTCCTTCAGCGCCAGCTTCGCGGCGAAGCCGGTGGTGGCGAACTGGCTCACCGCCTTCTCGACCTCCGCCTTCTCCGAGCCGATCGCGTGGGAAACGCCGCTGACGACGATCTGCGGGGTGTAGACCTGGCCATCGCCGCGCGCCTTGGCATAGAGCTTCTGCCGCTTGGCGAAGGAATCCTTGCCGAGCGTGTCCTTCCAGCCGAGATAGTCCCAATAGGTCACCGGCAGCGTCAGCGCGATCAGGTTCGGGTCCTTGGCCAGCTCGACGACAAGGGCATCGGCCGGCGGGCAGGACGAGCAACCCTGGCTGGTGAAAAGCTCGAGCACCGCCTTGGGCGATTTCGCAGCCGTCTGCGCAAGCGCCGTCGTCACGCCGAAGGCAAGGACGGCGGCAGTCACAGCGGATTGGCGCAGGACGGTGAGCATGATCTCGACTTTGAAGGCGACTTATTTTCCGGAGGTTACCAAAGCCAGCAATTCATCGAAGAGGGAAATCACGTTGCCTTGAAAACGGGCACGGTCGCGCGGGCGTGATCGAAATCCGCCAGCGCAGCGGCCGAGATCATCTTGGGGCGCCAGCGGCGGTGCATCCACAGCCATTGTTCGGGGTGTTCGCGCACCCAGCCTTCGACGACCGCGGTCATCATCGCCATGGCCCCTTGCACGTCGATCTCGCCGGCGGCATCGCGCGGCAGGTCGAGCGGAGGCGTCAACTCGATGCGGAAGCGACGGTTCGGCAACCTGATCACGCGCACGCCATGGACGGGGCATTCGAAGCGGCGGGCGAATTTGCCCATGATCGGATTGGTCAGCGCCGGCCTGCCCATGAAGGGCACCACCACGCCGCGCGTGAAATGCTGGTCGATGAGCATGCCGAGATGGCCGCCCTTCTCGAGCACGCCCTGCATCGCGAAGGCCGCGCCCTGCTTGGCGGCTGCGAGGCCGCCCATCGCCCCGGAGCGAATCTCATGGACGACAGCGGCGATCGCCGGGTCGTTCGGAGCCCGGAAGACGGCCGTGGTCTCGAGATCGTAGGTGGCCGCGCAGATCGCCGGGAGCTCCCAGTTCGCGAGATGGGTCGAGAAGATCAGGCCGGGATTGCCGTCTTCCCTGAGTGCGATGAAGTGCTCGATCCCCTCGACCTCGACGCGTGAGGGCTTGTCGGGATTGTAATAGTCGTAGTCGAACAGCGTCTTCAGATGCGCGTATTCGGCGGCGGTGCGACCGAGATTCTCCCAGGCGCCCCGGGCAATGCGCTTGACCTCGGGCTCCGGCATATCGGGAAAGGCGGCGCGGATATTGGCGAGCGCGACCCGATTGACCGGTATCAGCGGGCTGACGGTCCGCAGGAGCCACCCGCCGAGATCGCTGGAGCGATCAGGGCCGAGCAGCCGCAGGAACGCGAACAGCGTCCGGATCACACCGATCATCATCGCCGCGCCGATGCGTGCGGCGATTGCCTTCAAACGTCTCAAGGTCGGTCCTGCCTCAAACGCCCGTGCCGAGAGCAAGACCGGGCCTGAAAGGCGCGATCTGGGGCAGGAACGCGCTCGCGTCAAGTCTTGGGGCCAGGAGGCTGGCCGGTTCAGAAGGCGATGACGACCTTGCCGAAGACCTGCCGGCCCTCGATGCGGGCGAGACCCTTCTCGAATTCCGCGAGCGGGAAGACCGAATCGATCACCGGTTTCATGCCCGCAGCCATCTTCTCCAGCGACTGGGCGATGTTCTCGATGCGGCAGCCGAAGGAGCCGGTGATGCGGTATTGTTGCTGGAATAGCTGCATCAGGTTGATCGTGGCCGAAGGGCCGGAGGTGGCGCCGCAGGTGACGAGCCTGCCGCCGCGCTTCAGGCAGAGCAGCGATCCGTTCCAGGTGTCGGCGCCGACATGCTCGAAGACGACGTCGACGCCCTTGCGCCCGGTGAGCTTGCGGACGACGCCTTCGAAGCGGTCCTCGCGGTAGTTGATGACGTGATCGGCTCCCAGCGCCTTGGCCTTGGCGCCCTTCTCGTCGTCGCCGACGGTGGTGTAGACCGTGCAGCCGATCGCCTTGGCCATTAGGATCGCGGCCGTGCCGATGCCCGAGCCGCCGGCATGGACGAGCACCGATTCACCCGGCTCCAGCCGGGCGTTGTCGAACAGCATGTGCTGGACAGTGCCGAAGCCGATCGGCGCGCAGGCGGCGTCCTCGAAGGAGACGCCCTTCGGCGCCTTGATCGTCAGCCGCGCCGGGCGGTTCAGCAGTTCGCGGGCGAAGCCGTCGATATGGAAGCCCATGATGCCGGCGACGTTCTCGCAGAGATTGTCGCGGCCCTCGCGGCAGGCCTTGCACTGGCCACAGGTATCGGCGCCGTAGGCGGTGACGACGTCACCCGGCGCGAAGCCCTCGACGCCCTCGCCGACGCAGACGATCTCGCCTGCGGCTTCGACGCCGGCCGCTTGCGGCATCTTGCGCTTGGCGAAGGCCATGCCGCGGAAGCCCCAGAGGTCGAGATAATTCAGCGCCACTGCCTTGATGCGGATCTGCACCTCGCCGGGAGCGGGCGGCGGTGGCGGCTCGATCTCTTCCAGGCGCAGGTCGCGGTCGCCGTGGAGCTGAAGGGAACGCATCGATTTCGACCTTTCAGAACAGAATTGCTCAGCGATGGACGCCGAGCTGGGCGGTCAGGCCGCCATCGATCGGCAGCACGGTGCCACTGATATAGGCTGCAGGCTCGCTCATCAGGAAGGCGGCGAGGCCGGCAACCTCCTCGGGCTTGGCGAAGCGGCCGGCCGGGATCTGACCCTGCATCTTGTCGCGATAGGCGGCGTAGGGCGCCATCATGTCGGTGTCGACGAAGCCCGGAGCGATCACGTTGACGGTGATGCCGCGCTTGCCGGTCTCCACCGCCAGCGTCTTGGCATAGGAGATCAGCGCGCCTTTCGAGGCGGCATAGGCCGCGTTGCCCGGGTTGCCGCGCAGCGCGGCAACGGAACCGATCGCGACGATGCGGCCGGCTCGAGCACGGATCATGTTGCGCATCAGGCTCTTGGCGAGACGGGTGAAAGCCCAGAAATTGACCTGCATCGCCGCTTCGGCCTTGGCCTGATCGATCATCGCGGCGAGCGAATCATAGGGCTGGCCGGCATTGTGGACGAAGCCGAAATAGCTCTCGCCCTCGCGTTCCTCGCAGAAGGCGTCGAGCGCGGCCTTGTCGGAGAGATCGAGCGGCAGCGCCGCGATGCTGCGGCCGGGGCAGCTTGCCGCGATCTCCGCCGCCAGCGCCTTCGCCTGGTCGGCGGAGGAGCGGAAGGTGAAGGCGACGTCGTGGCCAGCCGTGGCGAGCGCGCGCACGATGGCCGCGCCGACGCCTTTGGCGCCGCCGGTGACGAGAACCTTGGTCATGCTGCCTCCGGAGGAGCCGTCAGCACGAGGCAGGTGTTCTGGCCGCCGAAGCCGAAGGAGTTGGAGAGCACGGTTCTGACCTTCGCCTTGCGGGCCTCGTTGGGCACCACGTCGATCGCGATGGCGGGATCGGGGTTGGCGTAGTTGATCGTCGGCGGGATGGTGCCGTTGGCGATGGTGAGGAAGGAGATCACGGCTTCCACCGCGCCGGCCGCCGTCAGCGTGTGGCCGATCATCGACTTGTTCGAGGAGATCGGCAGCCTGGCCATGCGCTCGCCGAAGACGGCGGCGCAGCTCATCGCCTCCATCTTGTCGTTCTCGGGCGTCGAGGTGCCGTGGGCGTTGATGTAGTCGACATCGTCCGGGGTCAGGCCGGCATCAGCCAAGGCGTCCTGCATGGCGAGGATCGCGGGCTTGCCGTCCGGGCTCGAACGGGTGCGGTGGAAGCCGTCGCCGCGCTCGCCGCAGCCTGCGACGATGCCGAGGATGGTCGCGCCGCGCGCCAGCGCGTGGTCATAGTCCTCCAGCACCAGCGCACCTGCGCCCTCGCCCATGACGAAGCCGTCGCGGTTCTTCGAGAATGGCTTGGCGGCGCCCTCAGGCGGGTCGTTCTGGGTCGAGAGCGCCGAGAGCAGGGAGAAGCGGATCAGCGCCTCGGCGTGGATCGACCCGTCGGTGCCGATGCAGAGCGCGGCTGCCGTCTCGCCGCGGCGGATCGCCTCGACGCCCATCTGGATCGCTGTCGCGCCCGAGGAGCAGGCGGTCGATAGGGAGATCGGCGAGCCCCTGGTGCCGAAGCGGTCGGCGATATGGTCGGCGACGCCACCGAAGACGAAGAGCTCGTGCATGGCGCGGTACCTGCCGGTCGCGGCCGCGCGCAGCAGGCCGTCATAGTCGACCTCGCCGTCGATGGTCTGGGCCATCTCCTGCTTCTGGGGCCATTCCATCTCGACGGGCGGGACCGCCATGAAGAGCTCTCCGGGGAAGTCGCCGGGCGTGCCGATGCCGCTCTGGCCCACGGCCTCCTCGGCCGCCAGCGTAGCGAGCTTCTCGGAAAGCTGCGGCGCGGTGAACGAGCCGTCGAACAGGAAATCGACGGTGCCGCCGATGCTGGTCTTCAGCCCCTCCGTCGGGAAGCGTTCGATGCGGTGGATGCCGGACTTGCCGGCGGTCAGCGCCTGCCAGTTGGCATCCTTGCCCTGGCCGAGAGAGGTGACGACGCCCAGGCCGGTGACGGCGACGAGCGGGCGGCCCTTGGCATCACGATGCGTGGTCATGGCTTCAACCTCTCACGCTTGGACGAGATGGGCGGCACCTTCGCCGCGCCAGTGGCCGGCGCCGGTGACGACCGCCTCCTTCGCCTGCCCGGCTGACAGGGCGATCGCCGCCAAGGCCACCGAAACGGGGAAGGCGGCCTCGACGCCATGGCCGACGAGATCGCCGGTGGCGACACGCCTGGCCGAAGGAACGACGGATTTCAGCGCTCCGGCCTCCTCGGCCGTGATGCCGGCGCAGCCGGTGGCCGCGGAGATGGCCAGGCTATCCGGACCGACCGGGCCGAGGCTGCCGAGAAGTTGCCTCAGGGAGGATTCGACGGTGCCGGGCGCGCGGCGGCTGCGGGCAGCGGCGGCATGGCCGAGCTTCGCATAGACGCGGGCGCCGCGCGCGGCGGCGCGCTCGGCCGATTCCAGCACGAGGAAGGCGCCCGCACTGCCGGTGATCAGGCCGGGCGCATCCTCGCGCTCGAAAACGGGCGCGAAGCTGTCACGACGGAGATAGCCGCCGAGCTCGAAGAGCAGCAGCATGTCCCGACGCTCGGCATTGTAGGCGCCGCCGACGAGCATCAGGTCCGACTGGCCGGCGGCGATGCGGGCATGGGCGGTGCGGATCGCGTCCACGCCAGCCTGCTCCTCTCCCATGAAGGTCCGCGACGGGCCCGTGACGCCATGGACGATGGCGATATTGCCGGCGAGCAGATTGGACAGCTGGGCAAGGAAGAGCGTGGGACGAAGATCTCCCATCAGCCGCTCGTTGAGGAACGAACCGGGCTCGTTGGCGCCGCGCAGGCCGCTGAGAATGGCCGAATCGACGGCGTGGTCGCGCTCGCCGCCGCCTGCTGCGACGATGACTTGAAGAGCGCTCTTGGCCTCCGCATCGTCCTTGATCCCGGCGGAATCGAGCGCGAGGCCCGCGGCATAGACGCCGAGGCGCTGCCACGGCTCCATCTGGCGCTGGTCGGACTTCTTCGGAATCTGCTTGTCCAGTTCCAGCGCCGCGAGCGGATGGAGCGGGTAGGGCCTGAAGCTCTCGGTATCGACGACCGGCGGGCCGCCGGCGGCGAGCGCCGCGGCGTGAGCCTCGACGCCCTCGCCAAGGCTCGATGCGATGCCGATGCCGGTGATGACCACTTCGCGGCGAGTGGTGGCGCTGGTCATGGCGCAGGCTCCGGCGTGAGGCCGATGGCTTCGATGCGGCCCTGCATCAGCGCGCGCATATCGGCGGGGAAAGGCATGAGGCGGAAGCGCAGCTCGGCGTCGCAGATAGGCTTGCCGTTGCTGGTCAGCTTCGCTTTGGTCGCGGCATAGCCCGAGCCCTCGATCACGAGCTCGGCGCTGGCTTCGAGCTCGGTGTTCGGCTCGACGAAGGTGCGGAACCTCGCCTTGTCGACCGTCATCAGGAAGGGCATCTGCGACAGGCCGTTGAGGCCGAGCAGGAGATAGCCCGAGGCCTGCGCCATCGTCTCGGTCAGGAGCACGCCCGGCACGAGTGGATGACCGGGAAAGTGGCCCTCGAAGACAGGGCTCTCGGCGGGGACGACGGAGCGCGTGACGATGCGCTTCTGCGACGGATCGAAGGTCACGACCCTGTCGATCATGTCGAAATATTCGAGACGCATGCGATCCTTGATCTGCTGGGCGCCATAACGGCGCAAGGCCGCAGCACGGATCGGGCGATCCGCGCAACGGCCCCTATGCTCTATCGGGAGCGGCGCTTGGGCTCAAGCCCGACGGGCTTGCGGCCGGCGTCGTCACGCCTTCGTGTCACGCCTTCTTGGCGGCGACGAGGTCGTCGATGCGCTTGCAGAGGTTCTCGAGCACGAAATACTGCTCGGCCGGGGCCTTGCCCTCGTTGACTTCCTGCGTCCACTGCTCGAGCGGCAGCTTGATGCCGAAGGCCTTGTCGATCGCGAAGGCGATGTCGAGGAAGGCGAGGGAGTCGATGCCGAGATCTTCGATCGCGTGGCTCTGCGGGGTGATCTTCTCCCGCGGAATATCGCAGGTTTCGGAAATGATGCCGGCGACCGTCTCGAACGTGGCGGACATGCTGCGGGTGCTCCCGTCTGTTGTCGGTGATGGCGGACGACATCCGAGCGCGGGAACTCGCCCTGCGCCTGCCCCTAGTCGCCACCGAGGATGACTGAACCGCCCCCTTACACTGCGACGGGCGCGAGGACAACCGGGGCGGGTTCTCAATGCATCATGGCCGGCTTGCGCCGGCCATGACATGTCTTGTTCCGTCGATCCGGCTCAGGCGGCGAGGCCGCGCAGGACGTAATGCAGGATGCCGGCGTTCTTGTAGTAGTCGATCTCGTCCAGCGTATCGATGCGGCAGAGGATCGGAACCTTCTTCACCGTGCCGTCTGCATAGGTGATCTCAGCTTCCATCATCTGGCGCGGCTTGACGTTCGCCAGGCCGTGGATGGTGACGAGCTCGTCGCCCTTGAGATCGAGCGAAGCCCAGCTCGTGCCCTCGGCGAGGGTGAAGGGCACCACGCCCATGCCGACCAGGTTCGAGCGGTGGATGCGCTCGAAGCTCTGGGCGATCACGGCCTTGACGCCGAGCAGGTTCGTGCCCTTGGCCGCCCAGTCGCGCGAGGAGCCGTTGCCGTATTCGACGCCGGCGAAGATCACCAGCGGGACCTTCTCCTGCTGGTAGCGCATCGAGGCGTCATAGATCGGCAGCTCTTCCTTGGACGGGTAGTGGATGGTGTATCCACCCTCGCGACCGTTCGGGCCCAGCATGTGGTTGCGGATGCGGATGTTGGCGAAGGTGCCACGCATCATCACCTCGTGGTTGCCGCGACGCGTGCCGTACTGGTTGAAGTCGGCCACCGCGACACCGTGCTCGGTGAGATAGGCGCCAGCCGGAGAGGCCGCCTTGATCGAGCCGGCAGGGGAAATATGGTCGGTCGTGATCTTGTCGCCGAACAGGCCGAGGATGCGGGCGCCCTTGATGTCCGTGATGGGCTCAGGCTTCTTGCCCATGCCGCGGAAGTAGGGCGGGTTCTGCACATAGGTCGAGTCGTCGTCCCAGGCATAGGTCTCGGAGGTCGGTGCATTGACCGCCTGCCAATGCTCGTCGCCCTTGAAGACGTCGGCGTACTTGGCCTCGAAGATGGCGCGGGTGACGTTCTTCTGGATGAAGTCCTGGATCTCCTTGCTGGAGGGCCAGATGTCCTTCAGGTAGACGTCCTTGCCGTCAGAGCCCTGGCCGAGCGGCTGCGTCGTCAGGTCCATCTGGACCGAGCCGGCGAGCGCGTAGGCGACGACCAGCGGCGGCGAGGCGAGGTAGTTCGCCTGCACGTCCGGCGAGACGCGGCCTTCGAAGTTGCGGTTGCCGGAGATGACGGCGCCCGCGATCAGGCCCTTCTCGTTGATGGTCTTCGAGATCGGCGCCGGCAGCGGGCCGGAGTTGCCGATGCAGGTGGTGCAGCCGAAGCCGACAAGGTTGAAGCCGAGCTTGTCGAGATCGGCCTGGAGGCCGGCTTTGGCGAGATACTCGGCGACGACCTGCGAGCCGGGCGCCAGCGAGGTCTTGACCCACGGCTTGACCTTGAGGCCCTTCGCCACGGCATTGCGGGCGAGCAGGCCGGCGGCCATCAGCACCGACGGGTTCGAGGTGTTGGTGCAGGAGGTGATGGCGGCGATGACGACGTCGCCATGGCCGAGATCGAAGTCCTCGCCCTCGACCTGCACGCGGCGCGAGAGTTCGCCGCCCTTCTTGTAGTCGGTGTCCATCGCGGCGGCGAAGCCGGCCTTGACGGCGGAGAGGTCGACGCGGCCTTCCGGACGCTTCGGGCCGGCCATCGACGGCTGGACCGTCGAGAGATCGAGCTCGAGCGTGTCGGTGAAGACCGGATCGGCGGTCTCGCGGGTGGCGAAGAGGCCCTGAGCCTTGCTGTAGGCCTCGACCAGCGCGATGCGGTCCGACTTGCGACCGGTTGTGGTGAGGTAGTCCAGCGTCTCGGCATCGACCGGGAAGAAGCCGCAGGTCGCGCCGTATTCCGGGCCCATGTTGGCGATCGTGGCGCGGTCGGCCAGAGTCAGGTTGTAGAGGCCGGGGCCGAAGAACTCGACGAACTTGCCGACGACGCCCTTCTTGCGCAGCATCTGGGTGACGGTCAGCACGAGGTCGGTGGCGGTGATGCCTTCCTTGAGCGAGCCGGTCAGCTTGAAGCCGATGACCTCAGGCAGCAGCATCGATTGCGGCTGGCCGAGCATCGCGGCCTCGGCCTCGATGCCGCCGACGCCCCAACCGAGAACGGCGAGGCCGTTGACCATGGTGGTGTGCGAATCTGTGCCGACGAGCGTGTCGGGATAGGCGACCTCGACCTCCTGCCCGTCGATGGTCTCGTTACGGGTCCAGACGGTCTGGGCGAGGTATTCGAGATTGACCTGGTGGCAGATGCCCGTGCCGGGCGGGACGACGCGGAAATTGTCGAAGGCGCCCTGGCCCCACTTGAGGAACTTGTAGCGCTCCTCGTTGCGCTCGTATTCGAGCTCGACGTTCTTGGCGAAGGCCTTCGGCGAGCCGAACTCGTCGACGATGACCGAGTGGTCGATCACGAGGTCGACGGGCACGAGCGGATTGATCTTCTGCGGGTCGCCGCCGAGCGCCTTCACGCCGTCGCGCATCGCGGCGAGGTCGACGACCGCCGGAACGCCGGTGAAGTCCTGCATCAGCACGCGGGCGGGGCGGAAGCCAATCTCCTTGCCGGCCTTGCCCTTGTCGTCGAGCCAGCCGACGAAATTCTCGATGTCGGTCTTGGTGACCGAGCGTCCATCCTCGAAGCGCAGCAGGTTCTCGAGCAGCACCTTCATCGAGAAGGGCAGCTTCGAGATGCCCGCAAGGCCGTTCTTCTCGGCGTCGGGGAGGGAATAATAGGTGTAGGTCTTGCCGCCGACGGCGAGCGTCTTGCGGGCTTTGAAGGAGTCGAGCGAGGCCATTCGGGCATGATCCTGATCAAGGGGTTGCGGTCGCGACCGGTACGCCCTTGCGGACGCAGCCGTTCGAAGGCCTAATGCGCGTGACGCGCGCGCCGCCTCGGGAGTGCCCGAGCCCCGCGCCGGATCGGCGTGCGGCGTAGCCGCGGGTTCTATAGAGCAATTCCAAGAAGCGCGCTAGATGAACGAAATGTGCTCGCATGCATCGGCGGCAGCTCTGCCTTGACGCAAAATTCATTCCTCCCAATGCGCCTTCTCGTCGAGAATCTGGCCTGTCGTCGCGGCGGACGGCTGATTTTCGAGAAGCTGAGCTTTGTGCTGAACGCTGGCGAGGCGATCGCGCTGACCGGGCGCAATGGCGCCGGCAAGTCGAGCCTGATCGCCATGCTCTGCGGCCGGTTGCGGCCGGATCACGGGAGCATCCGGCTCGAGGGCGGCGACGAGGAGGCGCGGCTTGCCGAAGTCGCGCATCTGGTCGGCCATCGCGACGGCCTCAAGACGGCGCTGACGGCGCGGGAGAACCTCGCCTTCGCCCAGGCCATTCTGGGCGACGCAGCCCTGACGCCGGAAGGCGCGCTGGCGATGGTCGGGCTCGCCCACGCGTCGGAGCTGCCGGTCGGCTATCTCTCCGCCGGGCAGAGGCGGCGGGTGGCCTTGGCGCGCCTGCTGGTCTCGCGCCGGCCCTATTGGCTGCTCGACGAACCGATGTCGGCGCTCGATACCGCGTCCCAGACCATGCTCGCCGGATTGATGCGCGAACACCTCGCGAACGGTGGCGCCATCCTCGCGGCAACGCATGGCCCGCTCGGCCTCGATAATGCCCGCGAATTCAGGATCGGCGCATGAGCCGCGCATTCCTCGCTATTCTCAGGCGCGACCTGGCGCTCGCGTCGCGTGCCGGCGGCGGCGGCGAGCTGGCGCTCGTCTTCTTCCTGACGCTCGTCGTCCTCGTGCCCTTCGCACTGGGGCCGGATCTCAATCTGCTGTCGCGGATCGGGCCCGCGATCCTCTGGCTGGGGGCGCTGCTCTCGGTGCTGATCGGGCTCGACCGGTTGTTCCAGAGCGATGAAGAGGATGGTTCGCTCGACCTGATCCGCGCCTCGGCCCTGCCGCTGGAACTGGCGGTGTTGGCCAAGGGGCTGGCACATTGGCTGACGACGGGCCTGCCGCTGGCGCTCGCCGCGCCCCTGCTCGGCCTGCTGGTGGCGCTGCCGGGCGAGGGCGTACTGCCGCTTGTCGCGACGCTCGTGGTCGGTACGCCGGCGCTGAGCTTCATCGGCGCCGGCGGAGCGGCGCTGGCGGCGAGCCTGCGGCGTGGCGGGCTGATCGTACCCATCCTGGTCGCGCCGCTGACGGTGCCGGTGCTGATCTTCGGTGTTTCGGCTGCAAACGCGGCCCAGGGCGGCACCGTGCCGTTCCTCACGCCGTTCCTGATCCTCTGTGCAATCTCGCTGATCGCGATCGTGGTCGGGACGATCGCG
>NZ_JBIWYK010000039.1:0-12759 GCF_044752385.1 Allobosea sp. CER48
TACCAATCGCACTCAGGCAATTGGTACGGCGGCGAATCGATCGCACAGAGTGCGTGTGTCGCGTCAGGTATTCATCGAGTCGAAGAACTCGGAGTTTTGCTTGGTCTGCCGCAGCTTGTCGATGAGGAACTCGATAGCGTCCTGCGGCCCCATCGGGTTGAGGATGCGGCGGAGCACATAGGTCTTCTGCAGGTCGGAGCGCGGCGTGATGAGCTCTTCCTTGCGCGTGCCCGACTTGAGGATGTCGATGGCCGGGAAAATGCGCTTGTCCGCCACCTTGCGATCGAGCACGATTTCCGAGTTGCCGGTGCCCTTGAACTCTTCGAAGATCACCTCGTCCATGCGCGAACCCGTGTCGATGAGCGCCGTCGCAACGATCGTAAGAGATCCACCCTCTTCGATATTGCGGGCCGCACCAAAGAAGCGCTTCGGCCGCTGCAGTGCGTTGGCGTCGACACCGCCGGTCAGGACCTTACCGGAGGACGGGACAACGGTGTTGTAGGCGCGGCCAAGGCGCGTGATCGAATCCAGCAGGATAACGACGTCCCGGCCATGCTCGACCAGGCGCTTGGCCTTCTCGATCACCATCTCGGCGACCTGGACGTGGCGCGAGGCCGGCTCATCGAAGGTGGACGACACGACTTCGCCCTTCACCGAGCGCTGCATGTCGGTGACTTCTTCCGGGCGCTCGTCGATCAGCAGAACGATCAGGTAGCACTCGGGATGGTTCGTGGTGATGGACTGCGCGATGTTCTGCAGCAGCACCGTCTTGCCGGTGCGCGGCGGCGCGACGATCAGCGCGCGCTGACCCTTGCCGATCGGCGCGACGATGTCGATCACGCGCGGCGAGAAATCCTTCTTCGTGGGATCCTGAACCTCGAGCTTGAGCCGCTGGTCCGGATAGAGCGGCGTCAGGTTGTCGAAGTGGATCTTGTGCTTGATCTTCTCCGGGTCCTCGAAATTGACCGTGTTGACCTTGAGCAGGGCGAAATAGCGCTCGCCGTCCTTCGGGCTGCGGATCGGTCCCTCGACCGTGTCGCCGGTGCGCAGACCGAACTTCCTGATCTGCGACGGCGAGACATAGATGTCGTCCGGGCCCGGCAGGTAATTGGAATCCGGGGAGCGCAGGAAGCCGAAGCCGTCCTGCAGGACTTCCACGACACCCTCGCCGAGGATCTCGGTCTCGCGAGCCGCGAGCTGCTTCAGGATGGCGAACATCAGCTCCTGCTTGCGCATCGTGCTGGCGTTCTCGACCTCCACCTCCTCGGCGAAGGCCAGCAGTTCGGTCGGCGACTTGCTCTTGAGCTCTTGAAGCTTGATTTCCCGCATGGGGCACCCGGATCGTGAACACCCTGCGGGACCGCAGGGGTAGGGACGGTACTGGATTGATCGACTTGGGTCCTTGCCGGACCTGCGCGGAGTAGCTGCGCGCCATGAGCTGCTGCTAGGGCAGGTGGCTCACGAACCGTCGACAACAGGGAGGACGCTGGAGAAGCGCAACGCCCTGATAGCGGGAATCGCGGCCGGGCTCAAGCGGAAACGATGGCGGCCGTCAGAACGGCTTCACGACGACGAGAATCACGATGCCGAGCATGAGAACGGCCGGTACCTCGTTGATGATGCGGAAGTAGCGCGCCGGCTTCTGGTTCTTGTCCTGCGCGAAGGCGCGGACGTGCTTCACCAGGACGCCGTGAATTCCGGAGAGGATGACGACCAGCAGCAGCTTGGCGTGGAGCCAGCCGCCCTTGAAGCCGAAGGCATACCACGCGAGGTAGAGGCCGAGGACCCAGGTCAGGATCATCGCGGGATTGATGATGCCCTTGAGTAGCCGGCGCTCCATGATCTTGAAGGTCTCGGACTGGATCGAGCCGGTCTGCGCTTCGGCATGATAGACCATCAGCCGCGGCAGATAGAGCATGCCCGCCATCCAGGAGATGACCGCGACGACGTGGAAGGCCTTGATCCACTCATACATGTCCTGATCCTCAGCCCCGCACGGCCTTCAGCAGCCGCTCGACATGGGCGATGGGCGTATCCGGCAGGATGCCGTGCCCCAGATTGAAGATGAACGGCCCGCCGCCGAAAGCTGACAGGATAGCCTCGATTTCGCTTTCGAGTTCCGGACCACCGGCCCGGAGGATCTGCGGATCGAGATTGCCCTGCACCGGCAGCTTCGACTGGATCGCGTCGCGCGCAAACGCGCGATCGATATCGGTTTCCAGCCCGACGGCATCGACGCCCGTGCCTGCGACATAATCCGGGATTTGTCGACCGGCGCCGCGCGGGAAGCCGATGATGCGCGCCTGCGGATGCACGGCGCGGACGCCATCGACGATCTGCCGCGTCGGCGCGACGCACCAGCGCTTGAAGTCATCCGGTCCGAGGGCGCCGGCCCAGCTGTCGAAGATCTGCACGGCATCGACGCCGGCGGCGATCTGCGCATTCAGGTAGACGACGGAGGCCGCCACGATGCGATCGATGATCGCCTGGAAGAGTTCCGGGTCGTGGGCAAACAGCGTCTTTGCCGGTCCCTGATCCGGCGTGCCCCTGCCGGCAACCATATAGGTCGCCACCGTCCAGGGAGCGCCACAGAAGCCGATGAAGCCGGTTTCGTGAGGCAGGGCACCGCGGACCCTGCGAACCGTCTCCAGGATCGGGTCGAGCTTGGCGCCATCGGCCGCGGCATCGATTTCAGCGAGCCTCGCGGCATCGGCGACGGGATCGAGGCGTGGGCCTTCGCCCTCGGCGAACCAGAGCTTCTGTCCCAGCGCCTGCGGCACGACGAGAATATCGGAGAACAGGATCGCGGCATCGTAGCCAAAGCGACGGATGGGCTGCAGCGTGACCTCGGCTGCGAGCTCGGGGTTATAGCAGAGGGACAGGAAGCTGCCCGCCTTCGCCCGCACCTCGCGATACTCCGGCAGATAGCGCCCGGCCTGGCGCATCAGCCAGACCGGAGGCACGGCGAGCGTCTCTCCGGCCAGGGCTCGGAGAAAGAGCGGCGTTGCGCTGGTTGCCGGAAGGGCTGGCGGGGTCATCCCGTATCCTCATTTAAAAGAGATTCTATGAAAGATTCTCTTTCTTTGACTCTTGGACGGGGGAGATAGCCCGGCGCAATTCTGTCCACAACCGTTCCACAGATGGTGGGACAGCGGGTCGCGGGGGTCCACCCTCAGCTGTAGCTCGTTAAGGCTTTGTTAACGGGTTGGAATCCGCCGCCGACTTCGGCATGGCCAAAATGATTCACGTGAAACACTTCCTTAACCATGCACAATTCGGCGTCTGTTGATGGCCGGAGGCAGTTATACAGACGGACGCGTCCGGGCCCGGAAATGGCCGGGTTGTCCACACTGCTCCCCACGGCAGTGGATAAGCTCCCGATCCCGGCCTGCCCATCGGCGTCGAATGCCTGATTCCGGTCGGCGCGAAAGCGCGCTAGATGATGACGGGAGTGCTTCAGGCCGGGGGATGCCGTGGTCCGCAACTATTTTCATCTGCATCTGGTTTCGGACGCGACCGGTGAGACCCTGATTGCTGTCAGCCGCGCCGCCGCGGCCCAGTATGAGAGCGTGTCGGCGATCGAGCACGTCTATCCGCTGGTACGGTCCGAGGCGCAGCTGGCGCGCGTTCTCGCCGAAATCGAGTCCTCGCCGGGCGTGGTGCTCTACACGCTGGTCGAACCGGAATGGCAGGAGAAGCTGGAGACCTTCTGTCGGGAGCTCGGCTGTCCGTGCCTCTCCGTCCTGCAGCCGGTTCTGTCGCTTTTCCAGTCCTATCTAGGCCAGGCCTCGGCGACGAAGCCGGGCGCGCAGCACGTGCTCAATACCGAGTATTTCCGGCGCATCGATGCGATGAACTACACGCTCCTCCATGACGACGGGCAGATGGGCGGCGATCTCGATGGCGCCGATGTGATCCTCGTCGGTATCAGCCGGACGTCGAAGACACCGACCAGCATCTATCTCGCCAATCGCGGCATCAAGACCGCGAACATTCCGTTGGTGCCGAACATCCCCCTGCCTGCGGAGCTCGAGAGCGCCAAGCGGCCGCTGATCGTCGGGCTGATCGCAAGCCCCGATCGCATCGTTCAGATTCGCCAGAACCGGCTTCTCTCCCTGCGGGCCGATGAAGAGACCGCCTATGTCGATCCGGCAGCGGTCGCCGACGAGGTCTCGCAGTCGCGCCGGCTTTGCGCGCGCAAGGGCTGGCCGGTGATCGATGTGACGCGACGCTCGATCGAAGAGACCGCGGCGTCTATCCTCGACCTGCTACGCGACCATCGCATGAAGTTCATCGCGACATGATCATGCCAGACAGCCTCTGGCTCGAATCCGAGCCGTTGATCCTCGCCTCCGGAAGCATCACCCGGCGCGACATGCTGATCGCGGCCGGCATTCCGGTCGAGGTGCTCAAACCGCAGATCGACGAGCGCGCGGTCGAACATCCACTGGTCGGGCAGGGTGTGCCTTCGGATCAGGTTGCTGCCGCTCTGGCCTGCGCCAAGGCGCTGTCCGTTTCGCACATGCGACCCGGCCGCCTTATCCTCGCCGCCGACCAGACTCTGACCTGCGATGGGGAGGCCTTCCACAAACCGGTCGACAGTTTCGCGGCGGCGGAGCAGATCATGGCGCTCGCCGGGAGGACACATGAGCTCCACTCCGCCTTTGTCCTGGCGCGGGACGGCGCGCCGATCGCCGAAGGGCAGGAGACGGCGCGGATGTCCATGCGCGCGCTCGATACCGATTTTGTCGGACGCTATGTCGAGCTCGTGGGTTCTGCCGCTCTTGCCAGCGTCGGCGGCTATCAGCTCGAGGGCCTGGGCGCACAGCTCTTCGAAAGCGTCGAAGGCAACCACTTCACAATCCTGGGCCTGCCGCTACTCGCCGTGCTCTCTGCATTGCGGGACCTCGGCTGCCTTGCCCGCTGACCGGACTATCCCATGTCACCTCGCTGCTTCGTCGTCGGGCATCCCATCGCCCATTCACGCTCTCCACTGATCCACGGCGAATGGCTGCGCCAGTATCAGCTCGCGGGTTCCTATGAACGGGTCGACGTCGCGCCGTCCGAGCTGCCTGGCTTCATCGCACGCCTGCGCGATGGCGAGTTCGCCGGCGGCAATGTCACGGTCCCGCACAAGGAGGCGGTGATGGCACTGGTCGACGGGATCAGCGATGCCGGCCGGGCCGTCGGCGCGGTCAATACGCTCTGGCGCGATGGCGGGCGGATCCTGGCCGACAATACCGATGTTCCCGGTTTTCTCGCCCATCTCGACGCGACGGTGCCGGGCTGGCAGGGGCGGGTCGGAACCGCTCTGATTCTCGGCGCCGGCGGCGCGGCGCGCGGCATCTGCTACGGCCTGAGGTCGCGCGGGGTCGGGCGGATCCTCATCGTGAACCGCAGCCGCGAGCGCGCTGACGAGTTGGCCGCTGCCCTCGGACGTCCGCTGGAAACCGGGGATTGGGGGCAGCGCGACCGGCTGGTCGGCCTGGCCGACCTTATCGTGAATACCACTGCTCTCGGCATGCAGGGCAAACCGGCGCTGGAAATCGATCTTTCGGGGCTGCGGCCGGGCACCATCGTCGACGATATCGTCTATGCGCCATTGAAGACCGCGTTGCTGGCGGATGCGGAGCGCCGGGGCGGCATCCCGGTCGATGGGCTCGGCATGCTGCTGCATCAGGCGGCACCCGGCTTTACCCGGTGGTTCGGCGTGACGCCGAAGGTGACGCCGGCGCTTCGCGCGCTGATCGAAGCCGATATCCTGAAAGCCTGATTCGGCGGAGAGAGCATGACCTTCGTGCTGGGCCTTACGGGCTCGATCGGAATGGGAAAATCGACGACGGCCGGGCTCTTCGTGGCACAGGGCGTGCGGCTGCACGATGCCGACGCGGCGGTGCACCGGCTGCATCGCGGGCGTGCCGCTGCGCCGATCGAGGCTGCGTTTCCGGGCACGGTCGTCGACGGAGTGGTCGATCGGGCGCGGCTCGGTGCGGCCGTGCTCGGCAAACCGGACGCGCTACGACGGCTCGAGGCGATCATCCATCCCCTGGTGCGGGAGGAGGAGAACGCCTTCATCGCGCGTTGCCGGCGAGAAGGCAGCGGGCTCGCCATCATCGATGTGCCGCTGCTCCTGGAGACCCGCGGTGAAGCGCGCTGCGATGCGGTTCTCGTCGTGACGGCCCCGGCCCCGGTTCAGCGCGAGCGCGTGCTTGCGCGTCCCGGCATGACTGCGGAGAAGCTCGACGCGATCCTTGCCCGCCAGATGCCCGATGCCGAGAAGCGCCGGCACGCCCATTTCCTTGTGGACACGTCCCGTGGACTCGTGGCCGCGGGGCGTGAGGTCGGCTCTATCCTGAAAGCGCTCGCCGGCCGTCCCGGGCGCGGCGCGGCCGGCAGATCTTGATGAGGTCCTGAAGCGATGCGCGAGATCGTTCTCGATACCGAAACCACCGGCGTCGAAGCCAACAACGGCGACCGCATCGTCGAGATCGGTTGCGTCGAGCTGGTCAACCATTGCCCGAGCGGTCGCACCTTCCACGTCTACATCAACCCCGAGCGGTCGATGCCGGTCGAGGCCTTCAACGTTCACGGCCTCTCGGAACAGTTCCTGTCGGACAAGCCGGTCTTCGCCGCCGTCGCCCAGGAGTTCGCCGAGTTCATCGCCGGGGCGAAGCTCGTGATCCACAATGCCGCTTTCGACGTCGGCTTCATCAACATGGAGTTCAAGCGGCTGAGCCTGCCGCCGATCGAGCAGGCGCTGGTCGTCGACACCCTGTCGATGGCTCGTCGCAAGCATCCGGGCGCCTCGAACAGTCTCGACGCCCTCTGTTCGCGCTACGGCATAGACAACAGCAGGCGGACCAAGCACGGCGCCTTGCTCGATTCCGAGATTCTGGCCGAGGTCTATATCGAGCTGATCGGTGGCAAGCAGGCATCGCTCGGCCTGGGTGTGGAGGCCGCGGCAGGTCGCGGCGGCCTCGCAGTGGTTTCCATCGAGAAGCCGCAGCGGCAGCGGCCGCTGGCGCCGCGGCTCGACGAGGCGGCCCTCGAGGCCCATCAGGCCTTTATCCTCGGCTCGCTGAAGGCGCCGCTCTGGAAAGGCTATCTGGGCATCACGGACGACGCGGCGCAGTAGGCGGCGTCGCCCATTCTCCAGACAATCAGCCCTGGGTGTCCCTGCGCGTCTTGCGACGCGAGAGCATGTTGAGCGCCTCGATCAGGGCCGAGAAGGCCATCGCCGCGTAGATGTAGCCCTTCGGCACGTGCACGCCGAAGCCCTCCGCGATCAGCGTGCCGCCGATCATCAGCAGGAAGCCCAGCGCCAGCATAATGATGGTCGGGTTCTTGTCGATGAATCGCGCCAGGGGGTCGGCGGCGAGCAGCATCGTCAGGACGGCGACGAGCACGGCGATCACCATCACCGGCACATGTTCGGTCATGCCGACGGCGGTGATGATCGAGTCGATCGAGAACACCAGGTCGAGCAGCAGGATCTGGAAGATCGCGCTGCCGAAGCTCAGCGTGACCGCACGCCCGCCTTCGGCAAGGACGGATTCCGGATCGGGGTCGACCTTGTGGTGAATCTCCTTCGTCGCCTTCCAGACCAGGAAGAGACCGCCGGCGATGAGGATCAGATCGCGCCAGGAGAAGGCCTGTCCGAAGACCGAGAAGACCGGGGCGGTCAGCGTGACGATGAATGCGACGGTGCTGAGAAGGGCCAGGCGGAGGATCAGCGCCAGGCCGATGCCGATCTTGCGGCCCTTCGAGCGCTGATGTTCCGGCAGCTTGTTGGTCAGGATCGAGATGAAGATCAGGTTGTCGATGCCGAGCACGACCTCCATGGCGATCAGTGCCCCGAGCGCGGCCCATACGGCGGGGTCGGCGGCAAGCGTCAGAAGGTGGTCCATCGGGTCTCCATCGAACAAGGAAAAGGCGGGCGTCCCTGCCGGGGCGTCCGCCGTTGCATGATGGCACATGGAGAGGGGTGGCAGCCTTCGCAAGGGCAACAATAATCCGCAACAAACGAAAAAAGGGCCCCGCAGAGGGCCCTTTCGTCGAATGTGGTCACGCCTTGAGGACGGCTGTCAGTTGGCGGTGGCGCCAGCCTGCCCCTGCAGCTCCTGCATGCGCTGCTGGTAGAGCGCGGCGAAATCGATCGGCGGGATGTAGAAGGGCGGGAAGCCGCCGTTCTGCACGGCCTCCGCGACGATCTGGCGCGCGAAGGGGAAGAGCAGACGGGCGCAGTCGATCACCAGCACGGGGTGGACATGCTCCTGCGGGATGTTCTGCAGGCGAAAGACGCCGGCATAGCTCAGGTCGAAGGCGAAGAGCGTCTCGCCCTTCAGCTCGGCCTTGCCCTCCAGGCGCAGCACCGTCTCGTAGTCGTTGTCGCCGAGCGCGGTCGAGCCGACATTGACCTGCAGCGACATCTGCGGACCCTGCTGAGCGTCCTGCTGCGCGAGCGAGCGCGGCGCCTTCGGATTCTCGAAGGAGAAATCCTTGGTGTACTGCACGAGAGCGTTGAGGCTCGGAGCCGCATCAGCAGCGCCCGTGCCATTTCCGTTGGGAAGTTCGTTGGCCATCGGTCCCATCTTGTTCTGGCAGGCTGTCTCGGGAAATCCCGCGCCATTGCCGGCGTTCGGGACTGCGCCCCATATTTCCGGAGCGACGCGCGCGTCGGCTATCATGGACGCCGGGTTGGCACAAGAAGTCGCCTTCACAACGCGGGGGGTGGATGTTACGAGCCTGTCTTACCATATGACGGCTAAGGCCTGCCGCGGTCGCGCGGCGAGGCTATAAGTAATGACGGGGAGCCACGGGTCAGCCTTCGATGCAAAATTCCTTCGACATGACGACTTTGGTCTTCTTGGCTCTGGCCGTTTTCGTCGCCTGGAAGCTGCGTTCCGTGCTCGGTCAGAAGACTGGTCATGAGCAGCCAAAGGACCCGTTCGCGCGCCGTGAGACGCCGCCGATGCGGCCCGACCAGGCGCAGGCCCCCGAGAAGCGCGACAACGTGATCAGGCTGCCGGGAGCGGCCAACGATCCCGTGGCCGCCGAGCAGCCGGCAGCCGAGCGCTGGAAGGATCTGGCTCCCGGTGATTCACCGGTCAGCGCCGGTATCGAGGCGATCATCCGCCAGGAGCCGGGTTTCGATCCGCATGAGT
The DNA here is from genome assembly GCF_044752385.1 of Allobosea sp. CER48. Taxonomy (NCBI): domain Bacteria; kingdom Pseudomonadati; phylum Pseudomonadota; class Alphaproteobacteria; order Hyphomicrobiales; family Alloboseaceae; genus Allobosea; species Allobosea sp. CER48. The sequence goes on from NZ_JBIWYK010000039.1 coordinate 9,165, forward strand.
TCGTCTCCGGTGCCAAGGCGGCCTATGAGGCGATCGTAACGGCCTTCGCCCGCGGCGACCGCAAGATGCTGAAGGGCCTGCTTGCCAAGGACGTCTATGAGGGCTTCGAGCAGGCGATCACCGAGCGCGAGAAGCGCGGCGAGAAGGCTGAATCGAACTTCGTCTCGATCGACAAGGCCGACCTCGCGGCCGTCGAGGTCAAGGGCAAGACTGCGCAGGTGACCATCGGCTTCATCTCGCAGCTGATCAGCGTCACCCGCGACGCTCAGGGCAATGTCGTCGACGGCAGCGCCGATCAGGTCTCCGAGGTCAACGATATCTGGACGTTCTCGCGTCAGCTCGGCAGCCGTGATCCGAACTGGCTGCTGGTCGCTACCGAATCGGCCGCGTGAACTGTGCTGCCGGTTTCGCGCTGGCGCTTTCGGCGGCAGCCGGGCTCGCATCCATGACGGCCTCGGCTGCGCCATTTCCACTGGTTGAGGGCGCCCGCGCCGATCAGGTCGCCCCGCATGAGATCGCTGGCTGGGCCCGGGACGATCACGTCCGGGCTTTCGCCGTCTTCGTGCGCGGCTGCATGGCGGACCCGCCGCTGCGCCAGGCCGTGCCCTTGCCCGGTGCCCTTGCCACGGCTTGCGACAGCGCGAAGGCCTTGGCTGCGAAGGGAGCGATCGGCCGGGACGATGCGCGCAGCTTCTTCGAGCAGAACTTCAGTTTCTGGCGAATCCGTCCCGCCGGCACCGAGAAGGGTTTCACCACCGGCTATTTCGAGCCCGAGTTCGAAGGCTCGCCGACGCGCAACGATGCCTTCCCGACGCCGCTCTACGACCGGCCGAAGGACCTTGTCACGCGCTTCCCTGAAGATGACTGGCCCGGACTCGACAAGGCTCTGTCCGCCGCGCGCCGCACTGATAGAGGCCTCGAGCCGTTTCCGGACCGAACGGCGATCGAGACCGGCGCGCTCGACGGACAGGGGCTCGAGATCCTCTGGCTGCGCGATCCGGTGGATCGCTTCGTGCTGCAGGTGCAGGGCTCGGGCCGGGTGCGCTTGCCCGACGGTTCCGTCACCCGGCTGACCTATTCCGGCCGGAACGGCCACCCCTATACGTCGCTGGGCCGCGTGCTCAGCCAGCGCGAGGACATTCCGCCCGAGCAGATGACGATGGACAGGCTCATCGCGCGGCTGAAGGCCGATCCCGTCTTCGCGCGCGATCTGATCCGCCTGAACAAGTCCTTCGTCTTCTTCGCTCGCCGCGATGATCTGCCGGCGGAGAGCGGCCCTATCGGCGGCGCCGGCCTGCCGCTTACGCCGTTGCGCAGCATCGCCATCGACCGCAACGTCTGGCCGTACGGCCTGCCGGTCTGGATCGACACCATGATTCCTGACGGCACGGGCGGCGACGAGCAGCTGGCGCGGCTGATGATCGCTCAGGACACCGGCTCGGCCATCCTCGGGCCAGCCCGGATGGACCTTTTCGTTGGCTCCGGTGCGGCAGCCGGCCACCGCGCCGGGCTCATCCGCCATCCCGTCGCCTTTACCGTGCTCTGGCCGCGCTGAAATGCGGTCGCGCCGGGGCAAGACGCTGACGGAGGCCGATATCGCGCTCTGGCGACAGGTGGCGCGCTCGGTCAAGCCGCTGCCCGGCCGGGCCCCGATCGAGCCCGAACCCATCCTTGCATCGCCGGCACCAGCCCCTGCGCCCGAAACGGCGCTGCTGGCGACGTCACTGGTCGTGGCCAGGATAGCGCCCGCAGCGCCACCACTTGCGCCGATCGAGCGCCGTCTGCGTACGCAGCTGCGCCGCGGCCAGCAGAGCGTAGAGGCGGTCATCGATCTCCACGGCATGCGCCAGGACCAGGCGCATTTCGCGCTGCATGGGTTCTTGCGCCGCGAACAGGCCCGCGGCACCCGCATCGTGCTGGTCGTGACCGGCAAGGGAGGTCCGGCCCCGGCGCGTTTCGGCGAGGAGCGCGGCGTGTTGCGCCGCATGGTGCCGCATTGGCTCAGGCTCTCGGAGCTCCGCCCGCTCGTTCTGGGCTTCGAGGAGGCCGAGCAGCGCCATGGCGGGTCCGGCGCGCTCTATGTCCGCCTCAGGCGGCTCAGGGAGCACGGGCCGTGACGCCTTTCGGGCGACGCGTGCGAGAACTCAGGGAGCGGCGGGGCCTCACCCTGGCGGACATGGCCGCGGGCCTCGGCGTCACGCCCGCCTATCTCTCGGCGCTCGAACACGGCAAGCGGGGGCGGCCGACCTTCACCCTCATACAGGGCGCGATCCATCTGCTCGGCGTGATCTGGGACGAAGCCGACGAGCTCATCCGTCTCGCCGATCTCTCCCACCCGCGGGTCACCGTGGACACGGCCGGCCTTGATTCCGAGGCAACGCTCTTCGCCAATCGCCTCGCACGCGATATCGCCGAGCTGGAGAGCGAGGATCTGCGCCGGCTCGCCGCGATTCTCGACGAAGCTGCAGCCCGCCGCAACGCGGGCTAGACGAGGCTGCGCTTGACCCGCCTGCGCGTCGATGCGACACGCCGGGATCTTCCTTTCCGGCACTTCCGCCGCGTAATCCCGGACAAGCCAGCCCATGACCAACACCCGTACGGATGTCCTCGCCCTAGGCAACGCTATCGTCGATGTCCTGGCTGCGGCCGAGGAGGATTTCCTGGCGGCACAGAAGCTGACCAAGGGCGCGATGATGTTGATCGACGAGGCTCGCGCCGAGTCGCTCTATGCGGCCATGGGGCCGGCGCGCGTGATCTCGGGCGGCTCGGCGGCGAACACGATCGCCGGCCTTGCTTCCTTCGGCGGCAAGGGCGCCTTCATCGGCAAGGTCAAGGCCGACGAGCTCGGCAAGCTCTATCGCCATGACCTGACCTCGCTCGGCGTGGCCTTCGGGACGGCCGACGCGACGGACGGCCCGGCCACAGCACGCTCCTTCATCATCGTGACGCCGGATGGCGAGCGCACGATGAACACCTATCTCGGCGCCTGCCAGGGCCTCTCCGTCGCGGATGTCGACGAGAAGGCGGTCGAGAATGCAGACATCATCTATCTCGAAGGCTATCTCTGGGACCCGCCGGCAGCGAAGGAGGCTTTCCGCAAGGCGTCCGAGATCGCGCACCGCGCCGGAGGCCGCGTTGCCATCACGCTTTCCGATTCCTTCTGCGTCGACCGCTATCGCGACGAATTCGTCGGCCTGATCCGCAACCGGATGGTCGATCTCGTCTTCGCCAACGAGCACGAACTCAAGAGCCTCTACGAGACCTCGGATTTCGACACGGCCCTGTCCTGGCTGCGCTCGGAGAACATCCTCGCGGTCGTTACCCGCTCGGAGAAGGGCGCCTTGGCGGTTACGCCGGAAGGCATCGTCGAAGAGCCCGTCTTCCCGGTCGATCGCGTTGTCGACGCGACGGGTGCCGGAGACCTCTTCGCGGCAGGCTTCCTGTACGGCCTGACCTCGGGCCGCGAAGTCCGCGATTCGCTGCGCCTCGGCGCGCTGGCGGCGGCCGAGATCATCTCCCATGTCGGCGCCCGGCCGGATGTCAATCTGAAGACGCTGGCTGGCAACGAAGGACTGCTCTGAGGGCGCCGGCCTGT
>NZ_JBIWYK010000040.1:0-12739 GCF_044752385.1 Allobosea sp. CER48
GCTCGACCAGATCGCCGGACGCGTCGGCTCGGTCGAGGCGCAGGCCAAGAGCGCGGCGGCTGTCGGCCCCGAGGCGAGTGCTGCGGCGCGGGTGGTCCTGGCCGAGCGGGTGCAGCGCGCGCTTGTCGGCGGTCGCCCCTTCGCCAATGACGTGGCCGCGCTCACCAGGAGCGGCGTCGCGCCGGCCGATATCGCCGCACTGACGGCCGTCGCAGCCGCGGGCGCGCCGACGCGCGAGGCGCTGCTGGCCGGCTTCCGCAAGCATGGCGTGATGTTCCAGCGTGAGGTTACGCCGCAATCCGACAGCTGGTCGGACAAGCTGATCGGCCTCGCCAGCCGGATCGTCACGGTCCGTCCGGTCGGCGAGAACGGCTCGAGCGACCCGGCGACGTTGCCGCTCCGGCTCGAATCCGCGATCACTGCCGGCGACATGCCGAGGGCGGCGGCCCTGTGGGCGCAGTTGCCGGAGCCGGCGCGCCGTGCCAGTGCGGATTTCGGCGCCGATCTGCAGAAGCGGGCCGCGGCTGATGCGGCCATCGCCAAAATCGCGCAGGATGCTGTTGCGGCGCTGGGCGCGGCGGGCTGACGGAGGATAGAAGAGTCCATGGTTCGCGTTCTCGTCTATCTCGCCGTCTTCGCCTGCCTTGCCTTCGGCGCCGTCTGGCTGGCGGATCGCCCGGGCGAGGTCTCGGTGCTCTGGCAGGGCTATCGAATCGAGACCAGCGTGGCGATCGCCGCGATCGGCGTGGTCGCGCTGGCCTTCATCGTGCTGCTGGTCTGGGCCGTCCTGCGCTTCGTCTTCGGCCTGCCTTCGGCCTTCAGCCTGTCATCCCGCGCCCGGCGCCGGGCGCGTGGCTTCGAAGCCGTCTCGCGCGGGATGGTCGCGATCGGTGCGGGCGACCCCGTCGCCGCCGGGCGCCATACCGGAGAGGCGCGCCGTTTCGTACCGAACGAGCCGCTGACCCTGCTGCTGGAAGCGCAGACCGCGCAGCTTTCGGGCGATCGCGGCCAGGCGGAAGCCGCCTTCAAGGCGATGCTCGACCGGCCCGAGACGCGGGTGCTCGGCCTGCGCGGCCTCTTCGTCGAGGCCAAGCGCCGCGGCGACATGGCTGCGGCCCGTGCCTTTGCCGACGATGCGGTGCGGCGCTCTCCCTCGCTCGCCTGGGCCAATGACGCGCTGCTCGATTTCCATACGAATGCGGGCGACTGGCAGGCGGCGCGGACCGCCGTCGAGCGCCGCGCGGCGCTGCGCCTCGCCGACAAGGCGGAAGCCCGGCGCCAGCGCGCCGTGCTGCTCGCCGCCGAAGCCCTGCAGGAGCGCGACCGCGAACCGGAAAAGGCACTTGCCGCCGCTCTCGAGGCGGTGAAGCTGGCGCCCTCGCTCACGCCCGCAGCCGCGCTTGCGGGGCGGATGCTCTCGGAGCGCGGCGATGTCCGCAAAGCCTCCAAGCTGCTTGAGACAGCCTGGCGGGAGGCGCCGCATCCCGACATCGCGGCGGCCTATCTCGATGCGCGGCCGGGCGACAGCGCGCTCGACCGGCTGAACCGCGCGACGACCCTGACGAAGCTGCGGCCGGCCGATCCCGAAAGCGTTCTGGTCCTGGCCGGCGCGGCGATTCAGGCACGCGAATTCCAGAAGGCGCGCGAGACGCTGAAGCCGTTGCTCGCCGGCGGGGCTTCGGTGCGCGCCTGCCTGCTGATGGCGGAGCTGGAGGAGGCCGAGCACGGCGCCGCCGGCCGCGTGCGCGAGTGGCTGGCGCGCGCGACACGGGCGCCGCATGATGCGGCCTGGGTCGCCGACGGCCTGGTTTCCGATCACTGGATGCCGGTCTCGCCGATCTCCGGGCGTCTCGACGCTTTCGTCTGGACCGTCCCCCCGGCCACGCTGGGCAACCCGCCCCAGGCACTCGACGACGTGCTGTTCGATCTCGACGATTCGACCAAGCTCATCGAGATCAAGCCGGCTTCTGTGACCACGATCGAGCCGGCTGCGGTCGTTCCGCCGCCCGCGCCGAAGGAAGAGCCGAAGCCCGAGCCGGCGGCCGCGGTCGCGCCGGCCGTGCCGAAGGAGGAGCCGAAGCCGGCGGCGGAGGCGAAGCCAGCCGAGGCCATGGCCGAGCCGGTCAAGCAGGCCGAAGCCAAACCGGCTGTTGCGGCGCGCGACGCGACGCCGCCCAAGCCGGTCATCTTCCCTGTCGCGCATGCGCCCGACGATCCGGGGCCGGACGAAGAAGAGACGCCGCCCGAGCCGAAGAAGAGCGGGTTCCGCCTGTTCGGGTGAGCGCGGCCATCGGCACCGGCGGAAAAGGCGTGCGATCGCGCGGCATGCGACGTATAGCGGCGCGATGACATCGCTTCTCGATCCGAATGCCAGCGTGACCCTGCAGGTCGGCCCCGACCAGGCCGGCCAGCGACTCGACAAGGCGCTGGCGCTGCTCGCGGGCGAGGTTTCCCGCGCCCGCCTGCAGCAGGTCATCAAGGAAGGCGGGGTTCGCCTCAACGGCGCCGTCGTCAGCGACGGCAGCCGCAAGGTCGCCGAGGGCGATGAGCTGGCGCTCGTCATGCCCGCCGCCAAGCCGGCCGATCCGGTCGCGCAGGATATCCCGCTCGACGTCGTCTACGAGGACGACCATCTCATCGTCATCGACAAGCCGGCGGGGCTCGTCGTGCATCCGGCCGGCGGCCATGAGGACGGCACGCTGGTCAATGCGCTGATCGCCCATTGCGGCGAGAGCCTCTCGGGCATCGGCGGCGTGAGGCGGCCGGGCATCGTGCACCGGCTCGACAAGGACACCAGCGGGCTGCTCGTCGTCGCCAAGAACGACCGGGCGCACCAGAAGCTCGCCAAGCAGTTTGCCGACCATGGCCGCACCGGCCCGCTGCAGCGCGCGTATCTAGCCATAGCCTGGGGCGTGCCGCGTTTGCGCGAAGGCACTATCGACGCCCCGATCGAGCGCTCGAACCGCAACCGCGAGAAGATGATGGTGGTGAAGGAAGGGCGCGGCCGCGAGGCGATCACCCATATCGAGCTGATCCAGCGCTTTCCGCCCCTGCTCAAGGGCCTCGACGAGACCGAGCCGCTGGCGAGCCTGATCGAGTGCCGGCTCGAGACCGGGCGCACCCATCAGATCCGCGTGCATATGAGCCATATCGGGCATCCGCTGCTCGGCGACCAGCTTTATGGCTCCGGCTTTGCAACGAAGGCGGTTCGCCTGCCCGAGGATGCACAGGCTGCGCTGGCGGCGCTCGGACGGCAGGCGCTGCATGCGGCCGTGCTTGGATTCGAGCACCCGGCGACCGGGGAGGAGATGCTGTTCGAGTCCGAACCGCCAGAGGATTTTGCGAAACTGCAAGCAGCGCTCGCGAGGCTGTGAGCCGATCTGGCTTCGCTGCCACCTTTCCGCCAGAGTGAGTTCGCATATACTGCACCCTATCGGATGCGGATGGCCAAGGGGGCGCCGCACGCGATCTATCCAGCCGAACTCCCAAGCAGTTTCTGCGTTGGATCTACTCGCATCATCCGAAACCTGCGCGAAGGTTCATCGCGCGGTTGGCCTGCCGCACAGCGGGGGCCTCGATGAGGAGACACGCGCATGGCGAGTGCTTCGCTGCCTGTCCTGTCCGCCGAAGGCGGTCTGTCACGTTATCTCGACGAAATCCGCAAGTTCCCCATGCTGGAACCGAGCGAGGAATACATGCTGGCCAAGCGCTGGCGCGAGCATGGCGACCGCGATGCGGCGCACAAGCTCGTCACCTCGCATCTGCGACTCGTCGCCAAGATCGCCATGGGTTACCGCGGATACGGCCTGCCGATCGGCGAGGTCGTCTCCGAAGGCAATGTCGGCCTGATGCAGGCGGTCAAGCGTTTCGAGCCTGACAAGGGGTTCCGCCTTGCCACCTATGCGATGTGGTGGATCAAGGCCTCGATTCAAGAGTACATCCTGCGTTCGTGGTCGCTCGTGAAGATGGGCACCACTGCGAACCAGAAGAAGCTGTTCTTCAACCTGCGTAAGGCCAAGAGCAAGATTTCGGCGCTTGGCGAGGGCGATCTGCGCCCCGATCAGGTCAAGCAGATCGCCACGAAGCTCGGCGTCAACGAGCAGGACGTGGTCGACATGAACCGTCGCCTGGGTGGCGACGCTTCGCTGAATACCCCGCTGCGCGAGGACGGCGAGGGCGAGTGGCAGGACTGGCTGGTCGACGATTCCGAGAGCCAGGAGCGCCGCCTCGCCGATTCCGAGGAAAGCAGCAACCGCCACACCGCGCTGCGCGAAGCGCTGGAGGTGCTGAACCCGCGCGAGCGGCGCATCTTCGAGGCGCGTCGCCTCGCCGAGGATCCGATCACGCTGGAAGAGCTGTCGACGGAGTTCGGCGTCTCGCGCGAGCGCGTGCGCCAGATCGAGGTGCGCGCCTTCGAGAAGGTGCAGGAGGCCGTCAAGAAGGCGATTACCCGCATCGAGGCGCCGCGCGCGGCCTTGCCGGCGGCCTGATGGCGATCATCGCAGACTGAACAAAAGGGGCGCCTCGGCGCCCCTTTTTCGTATCGTCAGTAGAGCGGCGGCAGCGGTTGCAGCGGCAGCCGGATCGGGCCGACGAAGACCCGGCCCTCGCGCAGCGAGATCGGCGGCAGCGAGGTGAGGCCCTGGGCCGTTGCGGTGTCGGGGGCTCGGGCGCCAAACAGCCCGCCTAGGCCGCCGAGCAGATTGCCGATGCGGATGCCGCCGATCTGGTCGATGCCGGCGGCCGCCAGCCGAAGGTCGCCGGCCACGCGATGGGTTGCATCGAGCTGGAGCAGGCCGGCCCCATCGACGCGCGCCTTGCCCTTGGTGGAGGTCAGGCGGGTCATGTCGAAGACGCCATTGGCACCACGCCAGCTTTCGAGCGCGTCGGGATTGAAGCCCTTGCGGAAGCTCTCGGCCTGAGTGAGCGTCGCCTGCAGATTGATCTCGCCCGTGTCGGTATTGCCGAGGAGGGCATCGATCGGCGGCAAGGACGTGCCCTTTGCCGCGATGGCGATGTCGACGGCCTGGTCGGTCGCCGGCCGGCTCGGATTGCGGCGCAGATGGGCCTCCAGCGTCTTGCTGCTCCAGGTCTCCGGATTCGCTCCCGGAGTGGTCAAGACGCCGGTCAGATCGCTGGCGACGAGCGCGAAGCGCTCCGGATTGCGCCACGCCAGGCTGGCGTCGAGATTCGTCCAGCTCAGGGCGAGCGAACGGCCCTCCGGCAACATGGCCTTGGCTGGGCCGGTGAGTTCGAAGATCACGAGGCCGGGTGAATAGACCTGTCCGACAGCAACGGCCGGGCCGGTCTCGATGCGCACGGCGTCACCCCAGCGTGTCGATGTCAGGCTGAGCGTGCTGCAGCGCAATTCGATGCGAAAGGGGTAGCCGCCGATCGTGCGGTCGGTGCAGGTCCAGGTTCGGCCCCGCTCGGCCTCGCGCGCCAGCGCGGCGTCGATCTCGGTCGCGGCGCGGCCGCGCGCGTAGAACCAGAAGACGGACCAGGCAGCAGCGAGAATGGCGAGAAGGAGCGTCGGCCCGTAGAGCCAGAAGCGGCTCTGGCGGCGCGTCGGAATTGTATCGGTCATGCGGCAGGCGTTCCTTGCGCAAGGGCGGGCGGATTGTTAGCTGCCCGGAACGATGGGCGCCAGTGCCGAAAGCGCTGGCGCCGAGCGTGCCGGTCTCAGCAAGCAGGCCGACGCGGCCAAATTATGGGATGGCGATGACGACCGAATTCGGTGGAAGCGATCTCTGGGTTTTCGGCTACGGCTCGCTGATCTGGCGGCCGGGCTTCGCCTTCGAGGAGAGCGTGCAGGCGCGGCTGCACGGCTATCACCGCTCGCTCTGCGTCTTCTCTCATGTCCATCGCGGCACGCCGGAGCGGCCGGGGCTGGTTCTGGGGCTCGATCGCGGCGGGCTCTGCCGGGGGCTCGCCTTCCGGGTCGCCGCCGCCCAGGCGCGGGAGACGGTGGATTACCTGCGGGCGCGCGAGCAGGCGACGGCCGTCTATCTCGAGCGCCATGTTCCGCTCAGGCTGGACGATGGCCGGCAAGTCCGCGGGATCGTCTACGTCGCGGATCGCAAGCACCTGCAATATGCGGGCAAGCTGCCGGCGGCGCAGCTGCTCAAGCTCGTCCGGGAGGGGCGCGGCCAGTCCGGCGAGAACCCGGACTATGTCCTGCAGACGCATGAATCCCTGCGCAAGATGGGGATCTATGATCCCGTGCTCGCCTGCCTTGCGCAGCAGCTGGCGCCAGGCCTCGGCGCGCCGCATCCGCCGCTGGCGGCTGGCTGATCAGCTCTCGGGGCTCGCTTCCGGCATCAGATCGAGCAGGGCGGCACGTCGGCTCAGGCCGTCCTCGGCCAGGAGATGGACGTGGATTTCGGCAGCGCCGGCGGCTGCCACCGCCCGCTGCCAGCGTCCCAGCGCCGCCTCGATGCCGAAGGGGCCGGAATCGCGGGCGGCGACGACGCGCCGGTCAGGCGAGATCGCGAGCAGCACGGCATCGGTGAAGGCGAGAGCGTGATTGTCGTCGATCGCGAAGACGGAGGCGACATAGCGCCGGCCGGACCGACCGCGCCAGGCGGTGAAACGGCGCTCGCTGAGGGCTGCGGTGCTGCGCAGCGGCATCTCGCGGGCCAGATTCGGCTCGTCGAAGAGATCGGGGGTATAGCGATAGGCGAGAGCGGCCATGTCCGTTCCTCCGTGATGGGAACAAAATGGGAACGCCGTGGGGATAAGTCAAGGTCCGGCCGCGCGTCTCCGCGCGCCGGCCGCATCTCTGCTGTCAGCTGTTGTCAGGAGCGCGCGAGCGGATCGAGGCCGATGGCGGCGAGTTCGGCCCGGCCCTGCGCCAGCAGCCTGTCGCTGGCGGTTTCGACGCGCTCCTGCAGTTCGTGCTGGAACGCCATCTTGTCGAGACCGGGCTTGATTGGCGGCAGGATCTCGATGCGGATCGTGCCGGGGCGGCGCAGGAACTTGCGGCGCGGCCAGTAGAGCCCGGTGTTGAGTGCCACCGGCATGCAGGGCACGCCGAGCTCGGCATAGAGATGGGCGGCGCCGAACTTGTAGGCCGGCGGCGCTCCGGGCGCGCGGCGCGTGCCCTCGGGGAAGATCAGGAGCTGCCGGCCGTTCTGGCCGAGCTCGACCTTGGCGCGGCGGGTTACGTCCGACAGGGCGCGGGCGCGGGCGCCCCGATTGACGGGAATCATGCGCAGTCTGTTCAGCGCCCAGCCGAAGAACGGAATCCAGGTCAGTTCACGCTTCAGAATGAAGACCGGATTCCGGAAGACCGTGACCAGCGCGAAGGTTTCCACGAAGGACTGGTGCTTGGCCGCGACCATCAGGCCGCCCTGGGGGATGTTCTCGACCCCGGTGATCTCGCAGCGCGTGCCGGCAATGACCCGCAGCAGCCAGAGCGACGAGCGCGACCATCCGATCGCCACCGCCAGCAGGATCCGCCTCGGCAGGAACAGCGCCGGAAAGACGGCGAAGATCAGCCAAAGGATGAGATTGGCATAGAACACGGTGTTGAAGGCGAGGGAGCGCAGCACAAGCATGCGGCGCAATGAGCCCGAGACGCGGCGGCGGTCAAGCGCGCTTGCGCGGTTTCGCCGTCAGTTTCCCTGCCGGGCGTGACTATGTTGCTGCGATGCCTTGTCGCCGACGGGGCCCAGAAGCTCGGCCGGCTTCGAGGAGACCGGCTTGCGGCCTCCGATAATCACGGAGAGACGAGAGGTCTCCGGATCGCTCTCGACGAGGCTGCGCAGGCGGGACGCCAGATACTTCGCATATTCCGGCACGAGCACCTTGATCGTCGACCAGCGATGCCACCAGCCGGCGGTATCGATATGCTCCGTCACCACCGGATGGGCGACCAGCTTCACGCCCGGCATTGCATGGGCGAATTCGGCCAGCGTGCGCGGCATGTGGTAGTTCGAGGTCACGACCAGGAGCGAGCGGAAGCCGTGCTGGCGGACCCAGCGACGGGTCTCGATGGCATTGCCGATCGTGTTCCGGGCGCGATAGTCGAGATCGACGCAGCAGGTGAGCAGGTCCCGGGAAGCGGGGTTGAGTTTCGCCAGTTCCTCGCGGCCGGTCCTCTCGTTGACTCCGCTGATCAGGAGGCGCGCGCCCCGGTCAGCGCCGAGCAGGCCGATGGCGTCGCCGATGCGCTGGGCCCCGCCGGTCACCACGGCGATCGCGTCGGTGCGCGGCGTGCTCGTCGGCTCCTGAGCGTCGATCGCGGCTGCGAAACGCACATAGCCGACGCCGATCAGCAGCACACCGATGCCGGCAAGCGCGGCGGCGGCCAGAGCCAGGACGCGGCGCAGCGACGGACGCGCGGCCGATCCGGCACACCGGGCTGTCGTACCCGGCGGCTCGATCGCAAGATCGTCCTTCGTGCTGCCGATCATGGCCATGATATCATTCGGATAAACCGGCAATCAGGCATAACGGCGGCGGTTCCGCGTCGGCCAGCGCCGCAGGAATGAAGAGATCGTTGACGACCGGCCGTCGCGGTACGCGCGCTCATGCCAGCATCCTCAGATAGTGACGGACCGTGAAGCGCGAGACCAGCCCGGCGATGATCGCCACCACGAGGGCGACGAGAAGTACCGCGCCGTAGCCGGCCCAGCCGATCTCGAAGGAGCCGAACAGCGCCTGCAATTGCTCGGCCTCCGGTGCCGTGCGCCAGCGCCCGGCAAGGAAGCCGATGAGGGCGATCGCAAGGATCGCGGCAAAGCCGCCGAAGGCGCCCCCTTTCAGTCCGAGGCGGATGAAGCGGCTCTGGAACTCGCGGGCGATGAAGCCGTCATCGGCCCCGACGAAATGCAGCACCTCGACGCTGTCGCGGCTGCCTGCCATCGCGCCGCGCGTGGCGAAGGCGACGGCGAGCGCGGCCGCCGTCAGCACCAGCAGGACGATGGCGAAGCCGGAGGCGACGATGGTGCCGGCCATCGCCGAAAGCCGCCGGACCCAGAGCCGATGATCGTCGAGGATCGCGGTGGGCACCTCGCGGCGCAGCGTCGGGCCGAAGCTGGCAAGGTCGGGGCTGGCACCCGGTTCGAGCGTGAGAACGATCAGGCGCGGGACGGGCAGCTCGACGAGGTCGAGGCCGGTACCGAGCCAGGGCTCGAGCAGCTTGTCCGATTCGGCCTTGGGCACGGCGCGCACGCTGGCGATGCCGCCGAGCGCCTGCGCTATCGCCACCGCCCGCGCGACGTCGTTGTCGATGCTGCGATGCGAATCGGGCCGGATCTGGATGGTCATTTCGTTGGAGATCGCGCCACGCCATTGGTCCGAGGCGCGCGCGGCGAGTACGGCCGCCCCGGCGCTCAGCGCGGCGAGAAAGGTGAGGATCGCGATCACGGCCATCAGGGCGCGCCCGGCGACGGTATCGACCGGTACGAGCGGCTGATTGCGGCTGAGATTCAGAGGCAATGCCGGCTTCGGCCGTTCCTGCTCGTGATGGCCGGGATCAGGCATCGACATGGAGATGCCCGTCGGCCAGCACGAGACGCGGCGCGTCGTAGATATCCATCAGGTTCAGGTCGTGCGTCGCGATGATCACGGCCGTGCCGAGCGATTGCAGCTCCATGAACAGCCGCAGCAGCCGTCGCCCGAGGCCGGGGTCGACGTTGCCGGTCGGCTCGTCGGCGAGGAGCAGTTCGGGCCGTCCGATCAGGGCGCGCGCGATCGCCGCACGCTGCTTCTCACCGCCGGAAAGGACTGCGGGCACGGCATGCATGCGCTCGCCCAGGCCGACCCAGCGCAGCAGTTCGACCACTTCGGCGCGGTAGCTCGCCTCCTCCTTGCCGACGACGCGCAGCGGCAGCGCGACGTTCTCGTAGACGGTGAGATGGTCGAGCAGGCGGAAGTCCTGAAAAACCACGCCCATGCGGCGGCGAAAGGCGGTGAGGGTGTCGGCGTCGAGGCGCGAGACGTCCTGCCCGAAGAGGTTGACCAGCCCGCGCGTCGGCTTCAGCGCCATCAGGATGAGGCGCATCAGCGTCGTCTTGCCGGCGCCGGAGGGGCCCGTGAGGTACTGGAACGAGCGCGGCTCGATGCTGAAGTTGATGTCCTTCAGCACCTCCGGGCCCATACCATAACGCAGACCGACATTCTCGAACCGAACCAAGCGGCCTTCCTCACCCAGCGAAACGCGAATCCGCGTCGATCCTACACCGCAAGCGTGGCTGCCCGGAACGGCGCAATGGCCGCAGCTTGCGCCAGAGATTCTTCACGGGGCGTTAACCATAAGTCGTGCCAATAGGTGCGGGCTTTCCGTTCGCCGTCATCCGTGCCGTCCGGCATCGGTCGCCATGGCGGCCGCCCGATGCTAGTTCGGACCGACGCGTACCGGATGTGTCCGGCCCAGGTTGCGAAGGAATTGCCCGGCACCCATGCTGATCGTCTGCCCGACCTGCGCCAGCCAGTACGAACTCGACGCGGCCAAACTGGGGCCGGAAGGCCGCAAGGTGCGCTGTGCGAGCTGCAAGAACGCCTGGCATGTCGACCCCGTCGCGACGCTGCCAGAGCCGCCCAGCGCCGAGGAAACGCAGGCCGAACTGGCAGAGGAGCTCGCGCGTTCCGCCGCCATCGCGGCGGAGATTTCCGCGCTGACGGCCGAATCGGCCGAGAAGGCCGCCGCAGCGGAGATCGAGGCCGAGCCTGCCCGGGAGGTCGCGCCGGACGCCGGTCGCCGCAAGCGCGGCGCGGTCAAGGGCCGCGTCTCCAGGCCGGCGAGTTCGCGCGGCCGCAATGCAAGGGTGCCGGCCGTCGCAGCCCTGTTGGGCCTTGCGCTGCTGGGCCTGATCGTCTGGCAGCGTCAGGCGGTGGTGCGTGCCGCGCCGCAGCTCGCGGGCGTGTTCGAGATGGCAGGCCTGCCCGTGAACGTCCGCGGCCTGACCCTGACCGCGATCGAGAGCGGGCTCGTGGACGACGGCGCGAACCGCTTCCTCGTCGTCGAGGGCGACGTCACCAATGTCAGCCGGAGCAAGGCGCCGGTGCCGCTGATCGAAGTCGCGGTGCGCGATGCCGCGGGCGCAACGCTCTACACCTGGACGGCCGAGCCGCCGCGGGCAAGCCTCGAGCCGACGGAGCTGGTGCGCTTTCGCGCCCGGCTGGCCTCGCCGCCGGAAAGCGGGCGCTCCGTGCGGGTGCGCTTCACTTCGGCCACGACAACGGCCAATATCGCCAGCACGCGCTGAGGCTGCTAGGACAGGCGCCTGCCGACAGGGCCGATACGGCCGGCGGCATTCATGGATCATCGCTGCACGGGCCCCGGCGCATCGTACTGGCGCGAGGCCGGCTGTGGCCGGAAACGAAGACGGAGACATCATGCCGAACCGGCGGATCAGGGTTCTTTACGACGAGGCGACGATCGCTCGCCGCAACGAGGAGATGGCCGAGGCCATCGCCGCCAGCGATCCCAAGGACCTGCTCGTCGTTGCCGTTCTCAAGGGCAGCTTCATGTTCGCGGCAGACCTGATCCGGGCGATGCACCGCATCGGGCTCGCGCCGCAGGTCGAGTTCGTCCACCTGTCGAGCTATCGGACCGGGACGGTCTCGTCCGGCCAGGTCGAGATCCTGCGCGATGTGCAGAGCGATGTGCGCGGCCGCGACGTGCTGCTGGTCGATGACATCCTGGAGTCCGGCCGTACGCTCGCCTTCGCCAAGGATCTGCTGGCCGCCCGCGGCGCCGCGAAAGTGTCCAGCGCTGTCCTGCTGGAGAAGCCGCACAAGCGGGCCGTCAACATCCAGGCCGATTATGTCGGCTTCGAATGCCCGGACTATTTCGTGGTCGGCTACGGCATGGATGTCGCCCATTCCTATCGGCAGCTTCCCTTCGTCGGCGTGATCGAGACCGACGACCAGGCCGGTCTGCCGGGTATCTGAGGAGCGGCGATGTCACGCATTCTGGTCGTCGACGACGAGGAGCCGTTGCGCGTGCTGGTGGCGCGCGGCCTCGGCCTGGACGGCCATAGCTGCCTCACCGCCGCCGACGGCGCCGAGGCGCTCGATATCCTCCTCGCCGAGGAAGGGCGCTTCGACC
This sequence comes from Allobosea sp. CER48, assembly GCF_044752385.1. Taxonomy (NCBI): domain Bacteria; kingdom Pseudomonadati; phylum Pseudomonadota; class Alphaproteobacteria; order Hyphomicrobiales; family Alloboseaceae; genus Allobosea; species Allobosea sp. CER48. The sequence continues at coordinate 12,059 of NZ_JBIWYK010000040.1, forward strand.
TGCTGCTGACGGATATCCGGATGCCGCTGATGGACGGCATCGCGCTGGCGCTCGCCGCCAAGCAGCGCTTCCCGGAGCTCACGATCATGCTGATGACCGGCTATGCCGAGCAGCGCGAGCGGGCCAAGAGCCTGGAGACGATCGTCGCCGAGGTGATGGCGAAGCCCTTCACCATCGCCGAGCTGCGCGCCACCGTGCTTAAGGTGATCGAGAGCTCGATCGGCTAGGCAGGCCGCTGCGGACGGGGCGCCGGCGGACGGCGCTCCGGCGAATCCTTCCGGCTTGGCCCGACAACGTCCCGCATGGCGACATAAGTGTAGAACGACGAGACGTTCGGGTCGTCGTGGAAGACCTCGCGCGCGAAGGCTGCATAGGCTTCCATGCTCTCGACCTGCAGATGCAGGACGAAATCGGCGCCTCCCGTGACATAGGAGGCGTGGCGGACTTCCGGCCGCGAGCGGAGCTTGCGCGCGAACGCATCGGCGAGCTGCGAGCCCCGGTCGATCGAGACCAGCACGTGGATCGTCACGGGGACACCGAGCACGGAAGGGTTTACGATCGAGACGTCTGCCGTGATGATCTTCTCCGCCCGCAACCGCCGCAGGCGCCGCAGCACGGCGCTCTGGGACAGCCCGACGCGCTCCGCCAGGACGCGGGCCGGCGTCTGGTTGTCGCGCTGCA
>NZ_JBIWYK010000041.1:0-12595 GCF_044752385.1 Allobosea sp. CER48
GGCAAGCCGCTAGAAACACGCGACGATGGCGGCGATGAGCCCGTCGGTGAAGAGCCGGTCTCCCTCGCGCCACCACAGCAGCAGGCCGGCCAGCAGCAGCCCGAAGAAGCCGCCGCCGAGCAACAGAAGTCCGTTGCGGCTCGAAGAGCCCGCCCCGGCCTGTGCTGTCGGATCCGCCTGCACCATGCCTCCACCCTAGCGCCAGCGGGCGCCGCCCGGAAGCGGGCGGCGTGACGCAGGGGCTCACAATGCGGCGATGCGTTTTCGCGCGGGCATCGCCGATGTGGACGGCCGTTTCCGACCTACTTCACCGGGAAGGTCAGCGGCGAATAGTCCGTCACCGGCCGCTTGACCCAGTCATTGCCCGGCGCCGCGGCCTCCGTGCGCTTCTGGCCCTCGTGAAGGCGCAGGGCGGCAGCCGGGTAGTCCATGGTCAGGACGGTGCCGTCGCGCACGACGAGCTTGCCGTCGACATAGACGCGGTCGACGGCGCGCTCCGCGGCGGCGTAGACCATGCTGCGCACGGGGTCGCGGCGAGGCTGCATCATCGGGTGCTTGAGATCGACCATGACGAGGTCGGCCTTGCAGCCGGCTTCGAGCCGCCCGATGTCGTCGCGGCCGAGCGCGGCGGCACCTGCCGTGGTGGCGGCCTCGAAGATGTCGGTGGTGGTGAGCGTGCGCGGATTTTCCGCCATCAGCCGGGCGACATAGCCGACATGGCGCATCTCCTCGAGCATGTTGTGCGGATAGGTGTCGGTGCCCAGGCCGATCCGGACGCCGGCGCGGCGATAGCGGCCGAAATCGTCGAGCGCGATGCCGCGGCGCATGAACACTGTCGGGCAATGGGCGACCATCGTGTCGGTCTCGGCCAGCAGCGCAAGGTCGCGACGGCTGTGCCAGCCGAGCCGCGGATAGTCGTCGAGGAAGATGCCGTGGCCGACGATGCTGGTGTCGCCGAGCACGCCGAGCTTCTCCAGCCACTGGATCGGCGTCACGCCGTGGCGGCGGGTGATCTCGTGGAACTCGACCGTCGACTGGGCCGCGTGGATCTGCCAGGGCAGGCCGCGGCGCCTGGCTTCGGCGTAGCTGTCCTTGATCAGGCCTTCGCTGCAGGTGTCGATCTGCGCCGGGCAGACCATGCCGAAGAGCCGGCCGGACGGATGCTTCCGGGCCTGCTCGATGACGTCGAAGGCGGTTTCCATCGCCGCGGCACCGGCCTTCTCGTCCCATTCATATTCGACGACATGGCCATTCTTCGTGTACCAGCGGGCCGAGCGGAACATCGGCGAGACGCAGACGCGCAGGCCGCTATTGGCCGCGAGGTCAAGCCAGCCGGGATGGGCAACCGAGAGATCGGCGAGCGTGGTGACGCCCGAGAGCAGCAGCTCGGAATAAGCGACCTGCACGCAGTCCGGCACCGTCTCGGCATCGGGCCGCAGGATCGGCATGAATTCGTAGAGCGAGGAATTGTAGAGCGCCGGCGAGCCGAGCTCGTCGAGGAAGCCCTTGTTCAGCGCCTCGCTCGAGGGATGCGAATGGATGTTGACGAGGCCCGGCATGACCATCCGGCCGCTGCCGTCGACGGTCTCGTCGGCCTGCCCCTCGTACCGAGGCCCGATATAGCGCAGCGTGCCGTCCTCGAAGGCGACATCGGCGCCGTGCAGATAGACGTGCCGGGAGGCTTCCGCATCCCAGGCGACAACGACTTCGGCGTTCTTGATGACCGTGATCGTCATGGCGTTTCCTCCCTGGCAGCCAGACATGGAAAAAGCGCCGCGTGGCTTGAGGCCACGCGGCGCTGAAGAAGCCTAGCGCTTCAGCTTGATGTCGAGGCCCTTGTAGAGGCCCGCGCCGTAGATGCCGTGGGCGCGCGCGCCCTCGACTCGGTCTCCCGCCACGACCCAGAGTGGCTGCGAGGCCAGCGGAACCCAGACATTCGCCTCGGTGAGCTGGTTCTGGACCGCGCCGATCGCCTGCTTGCGCTTGTCGGCGTCGACAGCGGTCGCAGCAGCCTTGAGCAGCTCGTCGGTCTTCGGGTCCTTCCAGTTCATCCGGTTCGGCGTCGGCACCTGCCGGCTGGCGAAATAGAGGTTCAGCGCCTCGGTGGCCGTCACATAGGGATAGGCCATGTAGAAGGCGTCGAATTCCTGCGTCGCGAGCTTGCCCCAGGCCACGGTCGCGTCCCACAGCTGGATCTTGAGGTCGATGCCGACCTTGCGCAGATCCGCCTGCATCGCCTCGGAGATGCGCGGGTTCACGTCGTTGCGGATGCCATAGACGGTGAAGGTCGCCTTCTGGCCATCCTTCTCGCGGATGCCGTCGGCGCCCGGCTTCCAGCCCGCCGCTTCCAGCACCTTGATAGCGCCGGCCGCGTCATGCTTCGGCATCTTGCCGGCCGAGTCCTTGTCGTAGTCGAGCACCGCCGGGTTCAGCAGCGACGGCAGAGCCGTGCCCTTGCCGAAGAAGATCGCCTTGGCGATCGCCTGCTTGTCGGTCGCCATGTTGACGGCTTCGCGGATCGCGGCGTCCTTCGAGACGGGCTTGTCGACCTTGAAGCCCATGAAGATGTCGTAGATGTAGTTTTCCTGGCGCTGCACCGTCATGCTGGGGATGCGCTGCATCGTGTCGAGCGCGATATAGGGCATGTAGTACGTGACGTCGGCCTGCTTCGCCTGGATCGCGGCCATCAGCGTGTTCGACTCGGGGATGACCTTCCAGACGATCTCGTCGATCTGCGGCTTCGGATCCTTGTAGATCGGCGAACCCCAGTTGTAGTGGGGGTTCTTCTTGAGCACGAGTTCCTGGCGCGGCGTCCACTTGGACCAGCAATAGGGGCCGGTGCCGTTGAAGCCCTGCACGCCGAAATTCTGGCCGAGCTTCTCGACCGTGTTCTTGTCGACGACCGAGGCGAAGGACAGCGCCATCTGGAAGAGCAGGTCGCTATAGGGCTCCTTCAGCTCGTAGATCAGCGTGGAATCGCCCTCGGCGCGGATGTCCTTGACCGGGCCGCCGCGGAAGGAGACCGGCGACTTGTTGGCCGGGTCGGTCCAGCGCTTCAGCGAATAGACGACATCGTCGATCGTCATCGGCCGGCCGTCGCAGAACTTGACGTCGTTGCGCAGCTTGAAGGTGTAGGTCATGCCGTCCGGCGAGACCGTCCAGCTGTTGGCGAGGCCCGGCTTGATCGTCTTCATGTCGAAATCGACGGTCACCAGCGTGTCCGCCAGCATGTAGAGCACCTCGGCGGCCGCGGTCGCGGTGGTGCGGATCGGGTCGTAGTTGTCGGCGTCGATCACGCGCAGGATCGAGAGCGGCGCCTTTTGCTGCGCCACGGCCGGCACGGCGGCGAAGGTCGCGGCGGCGGCGCCGGCCAGAAGCAGGGTAGTCAGTTTCATCATCGAGCAGGGTCCCCTTTTGACGTTTTTGGCTGGTGTGAACGGCTTACTTCCGCAGCTTCGGATCAAGGGCGTCGCGCAGCGCATCGCCGAGCACGTTGAAGGCGAGGACGACGGCGAAGATCACGAGGCTCGGCAGGACCGAGACATGCGGCGCGAAGAACAGGAAGTTGCGCCCGTCGGCAGCCATGGCGCCGAGCTCCGCTGTCGGCGGCTGTGCGCCGAGGCCGAGGAAGGACAGCGCTGCGCCGAGCAGGATGACCTGACCGAAGCGCAGGGTCACGAAGACGAACATCGCCGAGAGGCAGTTCGGCAGGACATAGCGCAGGATGATGCGCAGATCGCGCAGGCCGAGCGAGCGGGCCGCCTCGATATAGCCCTGCTGCAGCACCACCAGCGCCGAGCCGCGCACGACGCGCGCCATCAGCGGCACGGTCGCGATCGAGAGCGCGATGATCACGGCGAGCAGGCCCGGCCCGAAGATCGCGGCAATGGCGAGGCCGAACAGGATGGCCGGGAAGGAGAGCAGCACATCCATGAAGCGCATCAGGATGCCCGAGAGCTTCGGATAGTACGCTGCCGCGAAGCCGATCACGCCGCCGATCACGCAGCCGAAGATCACCGAGGCCGAGCCCATCAGCAACGTCGTCCGCAGGCCGAAGAGCAGGCGTGTGATCATATCGCGGCCCTGGCCGTCCGTGCCCAGCAGCCCCATCTCGCCGGGCGGCTTCAGCGTGTTGGCGAGATCGTTGCCGTAGGGATCGGTCGGGGCGAGCCAGGGCGCGAAGACCGCACCGAAAATCGCCAGCACGACGAGGGCGAGCGCGATGCAGGCGCCGACATCGGAAAGCAGCATCCTGAGCACGGTCTTCCGACGCACCGGCGGCGCGGCGGCGATGCTCACGGCGGCTTCGACCGCCTTGGAGCCGGGCTGGAGGGGGCTGGTAGCGGAACTCATCAGGCGCCCCTCACGCGTGGGTCGAGCACGGCGTAGAGGACGTCCACCGCGAGATTGACGAGAATGAAGCCAAGCGACAGCACGATGATCGTGCCCTGCGCCATCGGCAGGTCGCTGGAGAGGATGGCGCCGACCGCGAGCCGGCCGATACCCGGCCACGAGAACACGGTCTCGGTCACGACCGCGCCGCCGAGCAGGAAGCCGATCTGCAGGCCGATCAACGTGACGACCGGGACCAGCGCATTACGCAGCGTGTGCCGGACCAGCACGACGCGCTCGGCCAGCCCCTTGGCGCGGGCGGTGCGGACATGGTCGGCGCCGAGCTCGTCGAGCACCGAGGTACGGGTCATGCGAGCGACCGGGCCGACGAAGACGCCGCCCAGGGTAAGCGCCGGCAGGATGACGCCCTGCAGACCTTCCCAGGTCCAGAGCGGGCCGACCCGGCCGGTGAAGGGCAGGATCGGATATTTGAACCCGAACAGCCAGATCAGGCCGAGGCCGAGAAAGAAGACCGGGAGCGAGACGCCGGCGACCGAGACCGCCATGATCGCGCGGTCTAGCAGCGAGCCGCGGAAATAGGCGCCCATCGTGCCGAGCAGCATGCCGAGCGGGATCGCCCAGACGAGCGAGGCGAACATCAGCTCCAGCGTCGGGCCGATTGTGTTGCCGAGTTCCTGCACGACCGGGACGTTGTTGATGATCGAGACGCCGAGATCGCCCTGTGCGAGGCGCCCGATATAGATCAGGAACTGCTTCCAGAGCGGCTGATTGAGGCCGAGTTCCTGGCGGATGGCCTCGACGACGTCCTGGGTTGCGGTGGGGCCGGCGCGGACCTGCGCCGGGTCGGTCGGCACGACCTGCATCAGCAGGAAGCCGATCAGCAGCACGCCGAGGAGGACCGGCAGGACCAGCAGCAGCCGTTGCAGCGTATGTCGGAGCATGAAGAGATCCCCGACCTATTGCGCGGCAGCAGCGAGTTGGCCGTGACGGTCGAAGACCACCTCGCCACCGAGCAGGGTCAGGTCGCAGCGCACCTCGTTCTCGACCTTCTCGACCGGGACCGCGAAGATGTCGTGCGAGAGCACCGCGATATCGGCGAGCTGGCCGGGCACGAGCCGGCCGATCTTGTCCTCGGCGAACTGGGTGTAGGCGCCGAGCAGGGTATAGGCGTGGACCGCCTCCTCCATGCTGAGCCTCTCGGCGCCCCCGATCTCGGTGTGGCGTTTGGTCTGGCGGGTGACCATCGTGAACAGGTTCTTGAACGGATCCGTGGCGCAGACCGGCGCATCCGAGCTCGCGGCGGCATGCAGACCGGCATCGAGCCATTTGCGCATGGGATAGGAGGCGCCGGCGCGCTCTTCGCCCAGATTGATCACGTAGAGATCGCCGAACTCGTAGATGAAGGCCGGCTGCGGCACCGGGTCGATGCCGGCTGCCGCCATGCGGGCGAGCTGGCCGTCGGTGAGGAAGCCGCAATGCTCGATGCGGTGGCGACGCCCCTTGATCGGGTGCTCGGCGCTGTCCGCCTTCTCGATGCCGGAGAGCACCTGCTCGATCGCGGCGTCGCCGATCGCATGGATCGCGAGCTGGTAGCCCAGTTCGTGGTAGTGCCGGAGATAGCGATGCATGTCGGCGTCGGAATAGATGAAGATGCCGCGATTGTCGGGGTCGCCGACCAGGTAGGGCTCGCTCATCGCGGCGGTCAGACCGCCGGCACTACCATCGCCGAAGACCTTCATCGCGCCGTAGCGCAGGAGCCCCGTCTCGCGGCCAAAGCGGTAGCCCGCCGCATGAGCCGCGTCGCCGATGCCGTCGGCATTGCCGTAGATGCAGACCCAGGTGCGGACGGGCAGCATGCCGGCCCGAGCGACCTCCTCATAGGCCTCGATTTCGGCCATTCCGGCGCCCATGCCGACGCCGGCATCCATCACGCTGGTGAAGCCCTGCGACAGCATGTAGTGCCCGGCCTTCTCGATCGCGGCCTTCAGCTCGGCCATGCTCGGCTGCGGCATGGCCTCGACGATCAACCGCATGGCGCTTTCCGCCAGCAGTCCGGTGAGCTTGTTGTCGCGGCGCTCGATCAGGCCGCCGGCCGGGCTCGGGGTGTTGTGGCCGATGCCCGCGGCAGCCATGGCACGGCTGTTGACGACGCCGACATGGCCGCAGGTGCGCTTGATGTAGACCGGATTGTCCGGCGCGACGCGGTCCAGCTCCTCGGCGGTGGGATGGCGCGCCTCTGCGAGTTCGTTGTGGTCATAGCCGCGGCCCGTGACCCATTCGCCGGGCTTCCTGCCCTTGACCGCCACCGCGATGCGGCGGAGCACCTCGTCGATGCTGCTGACACCCTCCTCCGGGCGCAGATTGACCTCGCTCATGGCGAGACCGAGCGGGAGCAGGTGCATATGCGCGTCGTTGAGACCGGGAATGGCGACGCGACCGGCGAGATCGACGACCTTCGTGCCGGCTCCCTCGAGCGCCGCGACCTCCGCGGCCGATCCCGCTGCGAGCACCTTGCCGCCAGCGATCGCCAGGGCTTCGACGAAGCCTTCCGCCAAGCCGCAGAAGATACGGCCATTCAACAAAACGGTCTCGGCTTGCGTCATTGACCCTGCTTACCCTGTTTTCCCTGTTGAATTCTCGCCACAGGTCTTGGCATGCGACTAGTATTCGGCAAGCAGCTACCGTCACATGGGAACGAAACATCGCTTCCATGCGGCCCTATCGGTCAGGATCAGGATTTTAGTCTGTACGGTCTGCTCTGAACGCGAAAACTAATCCACTCCGCCGGTTCCCCATGACACTAATTTCTTATTGGCTTTCCGTCAGCATTGCTCAGAATATTGAACATGGCAAGGGCCGTCGAGCAGGCGCGCCTTGCAAAACGCGCAGGAAAGACAAGGCGCGCGGAAACGGGAGACAGGGTCAAAATGAGCTTTGATGTCGGCGGAAGGCTGAAGGAAATCAGGGTCGCGGCAGGGCTTTCACAGCGAGAGCTCGCCGCGCGTTCGGGGGTTACGCACAGCCTGATCTCGCTGATCGAGCAGAATCGGAACAGCCCGTCGGTGGCGTCGCTGCGCAAGATCCTCGACGGCATCCCGATGACGATGGTCAATTTTTTTGACGAGGCCAAGGCACCGAAGGACAAGGTCTTCTTCGAGGCCAGGGACCTTCTCGACCTCACCTCGCGCCTGCATCAGGTCAATGGCGGAGAGAGCCGGGGGCAGATGTCGTTCCGCCAGGTGGGGGACGCGCAGGCCCACAACCTGCAGATCCTGCACGAATCCTACGAGCCCGGGGCCGACACCGGCGTCGCGATGCTCAAGCACGATTCCCATGAGGGCGGCGTCGTGCTCTCGGGCGAGCTCGAGATCACCGTCGGCGACCAGGTCAAGGTGCTGAAGCCGGGAGATGCCTATCTCTTCGACAGCCGCATCCCGCACCGTTACCGCAATATCGGGACGGAGCGCTGCATCGTGGTCAGCGCCTGCACCCCGCCCTATCTCTAGGCCGCGGCTCCGGCGTCCACGGCATTAGCCTTCGCGAACGGCGACGATGAACAGGCGCGGGAAGCGCAGCAGGACCTTTCCGTCCTGCTCGACCGGATAAGCCGGAGCGATGCGCTCGCGATAGCGCGCGAGGAAGGCCTGCTGCTCTTCGGCCGTCAGCCGGTCGAGATAAGGCTTGAGGCCCGTGCTCTTGAACCATTCGGCGATGGCGGCAACGCCGTCGAGTGCATGGACATAGGTCGTCTGCCAGATATCGACCCGGCAACCGGCTTCCATCAGCCAGCGGCGATAGTCGCCGAAGGAGCCGATCGCCGAGCGTTCCGCCTTGGCATCGGTGATCCTCTCCGCCCACTGCCCCTCGGCAGCGATCTCGCGCATTGCGACATGCGAGGGCTCGGCGAGATTGTTCGGCATCTGCACCGCGAGGCAGCCGCCCGGTCTGAGCGAACGCGCCAGCCGGGGAAACAGGCCTTCATGATCGGGAAGCCATTGCAGCACGGCATTGGCGAAGATCAGGTCGTAGCCTTCGGCGTCGGACCAGCTCGCGACATCGCCCAGCACGAAGGACCGGTTCGGCAGGCGCTTGCGCGCCTTCTCCAGCATGTCTGGAGAGGAATCGAGACCTTCGGTGACCGCGCCCGGAAAGCGCTGCGCGACCAGCTCGGTGCTGTTTCCCGGGCCGCAGCCGAGATCGATGCAGCGCTTCGGCCCGGCCAGGGGCACGCGGGCGAGAAGATCGGCCGGCGGGCGCGTCCGCTCGTCCTCGAAACGCAGATACTGCGCGGCGTCCCAGTCAGGCCTTGCGGTCATCACGCGGGCTTTCGGGCGAGCAGGGCGAAGCGGGTCGAGGATGCCAGCCTGATCGCATCATGCAGAGGTGCGGCGCGCTGCTGCTCGCGCACGACCTGGATGTAGTCGGCCGGAACGATGTCGACGAAGCCGGCGGCCTCCAGCATTGCCTCGAGGCGCTGCCGGCTCAAGCCGTCCTTGAAGTAGAAGCGGCTGGTGATCGAGGCGTGGGTGTCGGCGTCGATCTGGTGGACGGGCGCGCCCCGCCTGTCGCGCAGCCAGTTGCCGAAGCGGTTGACCAGAGCCTGCCAGCGGCTGCGGTTGACCCAGTCGCCATCGATGACCAGCAGGCGGCCGCCGGGGCGCAGGACGCGGAACCATTCGCCGAGCGCGGCCTCCGGGTCGGTCAGGGTCCAGACGAGATGGCGGGTGATCGCCGCATCGTAGCTGGCATCGTCGTCGAGCAGGCGCTCGGCATCGCCGAGCCTGAAGCGCGCCGCCTTGCCGTGCTTGGCGCGGGCGCGTTCCAGCATGGCCTCGGAAAAGTCGAGCGCCGTCACGCGGTGGTTCAGCGAGAGCAGCGCACGGGTGATCTCGCCGGTGCCGCAGGCGAGATCCAGCACATCGAGCGGCGCCGGCCCGAAGGAATCGCGGATCAGCCGCTGGAAGGCCTGCATCTCCCGGTCGGACTTGATCGCGTGGCCGAAGGAGAGATCGAAGCTCTCCGCCCGCGCCGACCAATAGGCGCGGATCTCTTCCTTGAGGGTGAAATTGTCGTGCGACGCGGGAGCGGACATGGCTCACTGACCGTGGATATAGGGCTCGACCAAAAGCGTGCCCCGGGCCGAGCGCTCCAGATGCACGCCGACCGCATATGTCTCGGCCACGGCCGGGTGCGCAAGCACCTTTTCGGGCACGCCGGCCTGGGCGATGCGCCCGCTGTTCATCACCAGCACGCGATCGGCGAAGCGGGCCGCGAGCGACAGGTCGTGGATCGCCACGACGGTGACGATGCCGCGCCTGCGCGTGGCGTCGCGGATCGTCGCCATGACGTCGAGCTGGCGGCGGACGTCCAGCGCGCTCGTCGGCTCGTCGAGCAGCAGCACGTCGGGCTCGCGCACCAGCGCCTGGCCGATCGCCGCGAGCTGGCGCTGGCCGCCAGAAAGCGTCGCAATGTCCCGCGAGGCGAAGGGTCCGAGACCAAGCTCCGCGATCACCGCCTCAACGGCCCGGGTGTCCTCGGAGGAGGCGGCCAGCGCGAAACCGCGATGCAGGCTCTTGCGGGCGAGCAGGATGACGTCGAAGACCGAAAGCGCCACGCGCGCCTCGGTGTCCTGCGAGAGGTAGAAGACCCTGCGCGCGCGCTCGCGCTGCGAGAGCCCGGAAAGCCCCTTGCCGTCGAGGCTGACATGGCCTGCCTCAGGACGCAGCAGCCCGGCGGCGCAGCGGAACAGGGTCGACTTGCCGGCACCGTTGGGGCCGACCAGCGCGGCAAGTTCGCCGCGCGGCAGCTCGCCCGTGTCGAGCCCGCGCAGGATCGGCGTCGAGCCATAGCGGAAATCGAGGTCGCGGATCGCCAGTGCCATGCTCAGCCTGCCTTGTTGCGGATCGACATGACCAGGCTGAAGAAGAAGGGCACGCCGATCAGCGCCGTGATGATGCCGATCGGGTAGATCACGCCCGGCGTGATCGCCTTCGAGACGCTGGAGGCCAGCGACAGCAGGACCGCGCTCGCGATCGTCGCGACCGGCAGGAAGAAGCGCTGGTCCTCGCCGACCAGAAGCCGGGCGATATGTGGCCCGACCAGCCCGATGAAGCCGATGCCGCCGACGAAGGAGACCGAGACGGCGGCGAGCAACGAAGTCGCGATCAGGATCTCCAGCCGCAGGCGGTCGACGCGGATGCCGAGGCTCTCGGCCCGCTCGTCACCGAGGCGCAGCGCGGTCAGCGCCCAGCCGCGCATCAGGAAGAAGGGCAGGGCCAGCGCGATCAGCACGGCGGCGACGCCGACCTTCTCCCAGCTCGCGCGGGCGAGACTGCCCAGCGTCCAGAACACGATCTGGGTGAGCTGCACCTCGTTCGAGCGGTACTGGAGCAGCGCCGTGACGGCGTTGCAGGTGAACAGCAGCGCGATGCCGACCAGGATCATCGTCTCGGCGCTGACACCGCGCAGCTTGGTCATGAAGAACAGCACGAGCGAGGCGGCGAGCGCGAAGACGAAGGCGTTCGCGGTGACGATGAAGGGGCCGGCGCCCGGCACGACGCTCCAGCCGAAGACGATCGCGACGGAGGCGCCTACGGTCGCAGCGGCGGAGACGCCGAGCGTGAACGGGTCGGCCAGCGGATTGGCGAGGATGGTCTGCATGCCCGCGCCGCTGAGGCCGAGCATGGCGCCGACGGCGAGCGCCATGAGCGCGATCGGCAGGCGCAGATCCCAGACGATGACGGAAAGCCGCGGCGAGGCAGACTGCGGATCGGCAAGCGTACGCAGCACGTCGCCAAGCGGCAGATTGCCCGGGCCGATCGAAACGTCGAGCGCCACCGCAGCGAGCAGCGCCAGCACGCCGAGGACGACGAGCTTGAGGCGCTTCGCATTGCGCTTGCGGTAGTCCGCGGTTGCGTGCGCGGTCACGGGCAGGGTTGCGGTCATCGTCGCTCAGGCCGCGTTCGGCGATTGCCTGAAACCCCGCTCAGCCCTCATCCCGAGGAGCCACTCCCTGGGGGATGGCGTCTCGAAGGGTGCTTCAGGAGGATTCTGCATCTGGAACATCCTTCGAGGCGGCCCTGCGGGCCTCCTCAGGATGAGGACTGGTGCTTCCGAACGGATTGTCACTGGAGCTTGGCCCAGAAGACGCCGGAATAGGAGATCGGCAGGAACTTCTCGTGGAATTCCTTGAAGACCGCCTCCGGATCGACGTCCTTGAACCGGTCCGGATAGAACTCCTTCGCCATGGCAAGCTCGGCGATGAAGTAATAGGGCATGTCGTAGAACTGATGGTAGAAGGCCACCACCTTCTTGCCTTGAACCGCCTTGAGCTGCTGGAAGCCGGGCCGGCTCATCAGCGCCGCCATCTCCTTCTGCACCTTCTCGGGCGTCGCATCATAGCCGAGGCTGACGGCGTTGCTGCCGGGGTTGCTGCCGTACCAGTTGGCACCGGTGAGGAAATAGACGTCCGGATTGTCGGAGAGCACCTTCTCCTGCGCGGCCTGCGCCTGGAACGCGGAGAAGAACTGGCTGCCCCAGTTGCGCCCGCCAGCCTCCTCGATATAGCGCCCGAAATTGAAGGGGCCGAAGGTGGCGCAGCAGGGCAGGAGCCCGGCGGCGCGCTCGACGAAGACCATCGGCTTCTGCTTGTCGGGGATCGCGCCGACGCGGGCGTAGATGCTGCGGGTCTGGCGCAGATAGTAGTCCGCGAAGGCGCTCGCCTCCTTCTCGCGGCCGAGGATGCGGCCGAGGAGCTGTACGCTCGGCAGCGCGTTCTGGGTCGGGTCCTGCCGGAAATCGACGAAGATCGTGGCGATGCCGGCCTTCTCGAGCTTGCCGAGCAGGCCGGTCTCCTGCGCCTTGAAGTAATTGGACAGGTCGAGGATGTAGACCTCGGTGCCCAGCGAGGCGATCTTCTCCATGCTGACGTCCGCGGCATAGGGATTGCCCATGTTCGCGACGTCCTTCGCTTTCGGGAACTTGGCGAGATATTTCTGCCAGGCACCCGGATCATTCTCGATCAGGTCGCTGCCCCAGCCGACGACGCGCTTGAACGGATCGTCGCGATCCAGCATCGCCAGCGTGTAGAGCTGACGGCCCTCGCTCAGGACGATCTTCGCGGGGTCGCGCGTGACGTTGACGACGCGGCCGGCGAGATCGGTGACCTCGATCGTCTCGGCGCGGGCAGCCCCGGCCAGCATGACCGCCGCCCCGAGTGCGATGGCGGACGAGAAACGGACGA
>NZ_JBIWYK010000042.1:0-12586 GCF_044752385.1 Allobosea sp. CER48
AATGAGTCAAGACCTGCCGACTGGTCAGGGCGGGGCGATGGATTCGATCCTGACGCAGTGGCGGCGCGAGCGGCCCGATCTCGATACGGGCGTGATGGCGGTGTGCGGCGATCTCTGGCGCGCGGCAGATCGAGTCCGTGAGGGCGTCGCCGCCAATCTCGCCGGAGACGATCTCGATCTCGCCGGCTTCGACGTGCTGCTGACGTTGCGACGGCAGGGCAAGGGGCAGACGCTGTCGCCGTCCGAGCTCGCGCAGGACATGATGATCTCTACCTCTGCCATGACGAACCGGCTCGACCGCCTGCAGAAGCGCGGGCTGATCGAGCGGCAGGCCGACCCCGCGGACCGCCGGGCGTTGCGCATCGTGCTGACGGAGGCCGGCTTCGCGCTGGCGGACCGAATCGTCGTCTCCCATGTCGCGACCGAGGAGCGGCTGGTGCGCACTCTTTCCTTCGAGGAGCGTGCGCAATTACGACAGTTGCTCGCCAAAATCGGCTGAATCCGAACCCGTTAACGACGGGGCGCCTATGGTTAACGGGCTGTTAACCATCTCCGGCTGAGGTACGGCCATCGCGTCGAACGAGGGCCGCATGAGCAAACACGTCGCAGTGCTGATGGGGGGATGGTCCGTTGAACGGGAGGTCAGCCTCAACAGCGGTGCGGCTTGCGCGCGAGCCCTGGAAGGGCAGGGCTTCGACGTCACCCGCATCGACGTGCAGCGCGACATCGCCGAGGTGCTGGCGAAGCTGAAGCCGGACGTCGCCTTCAACGCCTTGCATGGCCGCTTCGGTGAGGACGGTACGATCCAGGGCGTGCTCGAGATCCTGCGCATCCCCTACACCCATTCCGGCGTGCTCGCTTCCGCGCTCGCGATCCGCAAGGACCGGGCGAAGACGGTGGTGAAGGCGGCCGGCGTGCCGGTCGCCGCCGGCGTCAACGTTTCCCGCTTCGCGGCGGCGAAAGCCCATGTCCTGCCCCCGCCCTATGTGCTCAAGCCGATCGACGAGGGCTCTTCGGTCGGCGTCGTGATCGTGAAGAAGGGCAGGGAGCATCCGCCGCAGGAAATCGCCCGGCCGGACTGGCCTTGCGGCGAGATGATGCTGGCCGAGACCTTCATCGCCGGACGCGAGCTGACCTGCGCCGTGATGGGCGATCGCTCGCTCGGCGTGACCGAGATCAAGGCCGCCACCGGCGAGTTCTACGACTACGATGCGAAGTACGCGAAAGGCGGCTCGATCCACATCTGCCCGGCTCAAATTTTACCGAAAATTTACCAGCAGATCGAAGAGTGTGCGTTAACGGCGCATCAAGCAATCGGATGCCGGGGCGTCAGCCGATCTGACTTCCGCTACGACGACGAGACCGACACGCTCGTCTGGTTGGAGGTCAATACGCAGCCCGGGATGACCGAAACCAGCCTGGTGCCCGAACTGGCTGCCCATGCGGGTCTGAATTTCGGTGAGCTCGTCAAATGGATGGTGGCGGACGCCTCCCTCGATCGGTGAAAGCGATGACGGCGAAACCCGTTTCAGCACAGCGACGTAGCCCGGCCATGGTGCCGGCGGCGCGCCTGCCGGTCCGGCATGCGGGGCCGCAGCTGCTCGTCGGCGAGCGCCAGGGCCGCTGGATGCGCCGCACCCGGCGCAGCGCCATTGCGGTGCCGCTGTCGCAGCGCCTCCCGAGCAGCCTCGGCACCTGGCTCGCGCTGGGGTTCCTGACGCTCAGCATCGGCACCGGCTTCGTGATGGGCGGCCACTGGCAGAACCTGCAGGACAATTACGGCGAGCCGCGCCACATGCTGGCCCGCGTGCTCGGCTTCGGCATCGACCGCGTCACCATCTCCGGCCTGTCGGGGCTCTCGGAGCAGGAAGTGCTGGTCGCGGCCGGCATCGACTCGAAGACTTCGCTCGTGTTCTTCGACGCCGACGAGGCGCGCAAGCAGCTCGAGGCGACGCCGCTGATTCGCGAGGCGGCGGTGCGCAAGCTCTATCCGGGCGAGGTCTCGATCGCGCTGACCGAGCGCGAGCCCTACGCTTTGTGGCAGGTCAAGGGGGAGCTTTTCGTGATCGCGGCCGACGGCACGGTGATCGACAAGATGGATGACGGCCGCTTCGCCTATCTGCCGCTGGTCGTCGGCAAGGACGCCAACAATCGCGCCGGCGAATATCTCGCCCTGCGCAACCAGGCGGGCCCCTTCGCCCAGCATATCCGCGCCGCCACCCTGATCTCCGGGCGCCGCTGGAACCTCAAGCTCGACAACGGCATGGATGTGCGCCTGCCCGAGACCAAGCCGGAAGCGGCGCTGCAGCGCCTGGTCTCGCTGGAGACCGATTTCCGCGTGCTCGAGAAGGATGTTCTCGCGATCGACCTGCGCCAGCCGGACCGGGTGACGATGCGACTGTCCGAGGAGGCTGCCGCAGCACGCGCCGACCAGCTGAAGAGCAAGGGCAAGAAGAAGGGAGGCGAGGCATGAACCACGTCACCTCCCAGGGTCTGACCCCCCGCATGCGTCCGCTGTCGTCGCGCAAGAGCGCGACCTTGTCGATTCTCGACATCGGTACGAGCAAGGTCGTCTGCCTGATCGCCGAGCTCAACCCGGCCGAGGCAAACGAACGGCTGCGCGGCCGCACCCATGTTGCGCGCATCATCGGCATCGGCCACCAGCGTTCGCTCGGATTGAAGGGCGGCGCGATCATCGATCTCGAAAGCGCCGAGCGCGCCATCCGCGCCGCGGTCGACGCGGCCGAGCGCATGGCGAAGGTCGAGGTGCAGTCGGTCATCGTCAACCTGACCGGCGGGCGCATCGGCTCGCAGCATTATGCGGCGAGCGTCGATCTGCGCTCCGGCTCGGTCGGCGACAGCGACGTCAAGCGCGTGCTCGCGACGGCCGCGACCCATGCGATCCGCCCCGGCAAGGCCGTGCTCCACGCGCTGCCGACCGGCTACGCGCTGGACGGCGTGCCGGGCGTGCTCGATCCGCGCGGGCTGATCGGCGGCAAGCTCTCGGTCGACATGCATGTCGTGGCCAGCGAGGCCGCGGCGGCGCGCAACGTCATGCTCGCGGTCGAGCGCTGCCATCTCGAGGTCGAGGCCGTGGTGGCGACGCCCTACGCCTCGGGCCTTTCGGTCCTGGTCGACGACGAGGCCGAGATGGGCGTGGTCGTGGTCGATCTCGGCGGCGGCACCACCAGTCTCGGCGTCTTCTCCGGCGGGCATCTGGTCCATGCCGATGCGATCGCGGTCGGCGGCAACCACATCACCATGGACGTGGCACGCGGCCTCTCCACGCGGGTTTCGGCGGCCGAGCGGCTGAAGACGCTGCACGGCTCCTGCATCTCCAGCGCGTCAGACGAGCGCGACATGATCGCGGTGCCGCAGGTCGACGACGACGAGCGCGACATGCCGAACCACCTCGCAAAGTCGCATCTCGTGCGGATCATCAAGCCGCGCGTCGAAGAGATCCTCGAGCTGGTGCGCGACCGGCTGACCAATGCGGGATTCTCGGCGCAGGCCGGCCGTCGCGTCGTCCTCACCGGCGGCGCCTGCCAGCTTACCGGCCTGCCGGAAGTGGCGCGCCGCATCCTCGGTGGCCAGGTCCGCACCGGCCGCCCTCTCGGGATCAAGGGACTGCCGGAAGCGGGCAAGGGCCCGGCTTTCTCGGCGGCGGTCGGCCTGCTGGTCTATCCGCAGGTCGCCCATGTCGAGCACTTCGAGCCGCGTACCGCCGGGGCGCGCTACTTCGCGACCGGCACCGATGGCTACTTCTCGCGTGTCGGGCGGTGGCTGAAGGACAGTTTCTAGTGAGTTCGGCCCGACCGAAAGGCGGGCCACGGCGTCAAACGTAGCAATCGGGACGGCTCCCGCCAGGCGCCGGACACAGGATCAAAAGAGGCAACCATGGCGATGAATCTGCAAGCCCCGGACATCCGGGAACTGAAGCCCCGGATCACGGTCTTCGGCGTCGGCGGAGCCGGCGGCAACGCCGTGAACAACATGATCGAGGCCGGCCTCGACGGGGTCGATTTCGTCTGCGCCAACACCGATGCCCAGGCTCTGGCGCTCTCGCGCGCCCCGCGGATCATCCAGATGGGCTTGCAGGTCACCGAGGGCCTCGGTGCCGGTTCGCAGCCGGAAGTCGGCCGCGCGGCGGCCGAGGAAGTGATCGACGAGATCCGTGATCACCTGGCGGGCGCACACATGGTCTTCATCACCGCCGGCATGGGCGGCGGCACCGGCACGGGCGCCGCTCCGGCGATCGCCCGCGTCGCCCGCGACATGGGTATACTGACCGTCGGCGTCGTCACCAAGCCGTTCCAGTTCGAGGGCCAGCGCCGCATGCGCATGGCCGAAGCCGGCATCGGCGAGCTGAACGAGGCGGTCGACACCCTGATCGTCATCCCCAACCAGAACCTGTTCCGCGTCGCCAACGAGACCACCGGCTTCGCCGATGCCTTCGGCATGGCCGACCAGGTGCTCTATTCGGGCGTCGCCTGCATCACGGACCTGATGGTCCGCCCCGGCCTGATCAACCTCGACTTCGCCGACGTGCGCGCCGTGATGCGCGGCATGGGCAAGGCGATGATGGGCACCGGCGAATCGCAGGGCGAGAAGCGGGCCCTGACCGCCGCCCAGGCCGCGATCAACAACCCGCTGCTCGACGACGTCTCGATGAAGGGCGCGCGCGGCCTGCTGATCTCGATCACCGGCGGACGCGACATGAAGCTCTATGAGGTCGACGAGGCCGCCACCCGCATCCGCGAGGAGGTCGATTCCGAGGCCAACATCATCGTCGGCGCCACCTTCGACGAATCGCTCGAGGGCACGGTCCGCGTCTCGGTCGTCGCCACCGGCATCGACAAGCCGATCTCCCAGCATGGCGAGGTCGACGAGACCGAAGCGCGCATCGCCCAGGTCGCCGAGCGCCTGAAGCAGGAAGCCCGCCTGCGCTCCACCGCTCCGGCGGCCCCCCGCCCGATCGCGCATGCCGCGCCGGCCCCGGTGATCGAGACCGCTCCCCGCGTCGCTCCGGTCGTCGAACCCGCGCCGATCGCCCCGATCCCGCAGGGGGTCCATATCGAGCCGGTCCAGCCGCGCCCGGTGATGGTCGCCCCGGCCCCGGAGCCGGTCCATCATGTCGAGCCGAACCTGCAGCACTTCGACGACAGCTTCATTCCGCCGATGCCGGAGCGCTCGGTGGTCCGCCCGACCCGCATGCCGCGCGTCGAGGACCTTCCGGCCCCTGGCCAGGCGCAGCTGAACGCCCAGCGCGGCGCCCAGCCGGCGCCGCAGCCGCCGAGCGCGGTCGAGCAGAAGCGGATGTCGCTGATGCAGCGCCTGGCTTCGGTCGGCTTCGGCGGCCGCAAGGAAGATGAAGTCGAGCATGCCCCGGCTCCGGCGCCCGTCCGCCAGATCCCGCAGGCCCCGATGCCGCAGGCCGCGGCGCCGAGCGCAGCCCATGCCGAGTATATGCGCCGCCCGGCCCAGCCGGTTTCGCGCCCGGCCCAGGGGCAGCTCGACCAGCATGGCCGCGCGGCTCCGACTCGCAACAGCGAGGAAGACCAGCTGGAGATTCCCGCTTTCCTGCGCCGCCAGGCCAACTGAGCGGGCGTCAGCCTCTTAACAGTTCTGTAACAGATCCCGCCGCGGGCCTCCGCGGCGGGATTTTTCGTGTTAGAAAATCGTTATCTTTCAGCGTGTTATAAGCAGTCCCAATCTGGCTTTCGACTGTAACACAGCGAAAGAAAGCGTGATTTTGAGAGGCTGCTCCGAGCGCTTATGTTGCAGTCGCATCAAGAGGATAGCGTGTCGGGTTCGGCCCGATGCCGAACTCGGAAGATATCGCCGGCGGCGGCCACCGCGACAAGCGGAGCACGAGGCGGCCCGGTGATCAGGATTGGATAGCGGAATGAATTTCGATCGGCAGACGACCCTGCGTGCTGCAGTGACCTTGACCGGCATCGGCGTTCACTCAGGCGCTGCTGCCAGCATCTGCCTCAAGCCTTCCAGCGCGAATTCCGGCGTGGTCTTCCTGCGCACGGGCATCGAAGGCATGCCGCCGCAGCTCATCCACGCGAAGCACACCAAGGTCAGCGCCACCGAGCTCTGCACCGTGATCGGCGATCGCGGCCCGGCCTCGGTTTCGACGATCGAGCACCTGATGTCGGCCTGCGCCGGCCTCGGCCTCGACAACGTGCTGATCGAGATCGACGGTCCTGAGATGCCGATCATGGACGGCAGCGCCACCGCCTTCGTCGCCGCGATCGAGGCGACCGGGATGACGACGCTCGCCGCGCCGCGCCGCTACCTCAAGGTTCTTCAGCCGGTGCGCATCGAGAACGGGCGTGCCTTTGCCGAGCTGGCTCCGGCCGAGCAGGGCTTCCGCCTCGATGTCGAGATCGACTTCGACAGCCCGGTGATCGGCCGTCAGCGCAAGATCTTCGATCTGGACGCCCAGGCCTATGCCAGCGAGATCTCGAAGGCCCGCACCTTCGGCTTCATGCGCGATGTCGAGCAGCTCTGGAAGGCCGGCTTCGCCCAGGGTGCCTCGCTCGAGAACACCGTCGCCGTCGGGGACGACAAGGTCATCAACCCCGAAGGCCTTCGCTACAGCGACGAATTCGTGCGCCACAAGGTGCTCGATGCGATCGGCGATCTCGCGCTGGCCGGTTACCCGATCATCGGCGAGTTCCGCTCCTATTGCGGCGGTCACCGTATGAATGTCCGCATCCTGGAAGCGCTCTTCGCCGACCGCGCCAATTTCGCGATCGTCGAGGCCCAGCCGGTCTTCGCGACGCCGCGCGCCGTGCAGATGGCAGCGGTCGCCCCGGCTGCCTACGCGCCGGATCTGCACTGAAAAGTTGCCGGGCGGCGCTTTTCGCCTTTCCTTCGCCGGGTTTTTGTCCCAGATGCCGCAGGGCTTGGGAATCGCGCCTTGGCCGGTTTTCGGCAGTGGCGCAGCCCGGGCGTCTGAGGTAAGGCATGCTTCCCGCCAGCAGGGACGATCGAAAAAGGACGGACGACGTGAGCGTGACGCGGCATAGCCTTCCGGCAATCCATCGCGGCCAGTATCCGCGCAAGGGCATCGCCCTGGCGCTCGGCGCCGCCATGCTGCTCGGCGGCTGCGATACGCTGTCGTCGCTCAACCCCTTCGACAAGCCCGAGGTCTACAAACCCGACACGACCCCGCCGGAGCCCGCCGACAAGCTCTATAACGAGGGTCTGGCGCGCCTGCAGAACGGCGACAGCGAAGGCGCGACCAAGAAGTTCGAAGGCATCGACAAGTCGGCCCCGTTCTCGCCCTACGCCCGCAAGGGCCTGCTGATGACGGCCTACACCAATTTCCAGGCCTCGAAGTGGGAGGAGACGATCACCGCCTCCAAGCGCTTCATCGCCCAGAACCCGGCGAGCCCGGATGCAGCCTACGCCCAGTACCTGATGGCGATGTCCTATTATAACCAGATCCCGGACACGACCCGCGATCAGGAGCGGACGGCGCAGGCGATCCAGGCCTTCGAGCAGCTCATCGCCAACTACCCGAAGTCGGAATATGTGCTCGACGCCAAGGAGAAGCTCCTTGTGGCGCGCGACCAGCTTGCCGGCAAGGAGATGAATGTCGGGCGCTACTATCTCGAGAAGCGCAACTACACCGGCGCGGTGAACCGCTTCCGCGACGTCATCATCAAGTACCAGACCACGCGTCACGTCGAGGAGGCGCTGATGCGCCTGACCGAGGCCTATATGGCGATGGGCATCACCAGCGAGGCCCAGACAGCCGCGGCCGTGCTCGGCCACAACTTCCCCGACAGCCCCTGGTACAAGGACGCCTACAACCTGCTGCAGAGCGGCGGCCTTGAACCGCGCGAGGATCGTGGTTCCTATATCAGCCGCGCCTTCAACGGCTTCCAGCGCACGGTTGGCGGCCTCGTCGGGCTGCGTTTCTGACGGAGCTTGCATGACGAGCCATGGGCGACCCTGCCGGCTCCGAAGCTTGAGCTGAGCGCCGATGCTGGCGCAGCTCTCCATCCGCGACATCGTGCTGATCGACCGCCTCGATCTCGGTTTCCGTGAGGGCCTGAGTGTCCTCACGGGCGAGACCGGTGCCGGCAAGTCGATTCTGCTCGACGGATTCGCGCTGGCGCTCGGCGGGCGCGGCGACGGTTCGCTCGTGCGCCATGGCGAGGCGCAGGGGCAGGTCAGCGCCGTCTTCGACCTGCCGCTGGACCATGCCGCGCGCAAGTTGGCGCAGGCGCAGGAAATCGACACGGATGGCGATCTCATCCTGCGCCGCGTGCAATATGCCGACGGCCGCACCCGTGCCTTCATCAACGATCAGCCGGTCTCGGTGCAGATCCTGCGCATGGTCGGCGCAGCCATTGTCGAGATCCATGGCCAGCATGACGACCGGGCCCTGACCGACCCTGCCGAGCATCGCCTCATCCTCGACGGCTTTGGCGGGCTGGAGAAGCGGGCCGAGGTCGTTGCAGAATCAAGCGAGACGCTGAAGCGGGCGCGGCAGGCCCTGCAATCCCAGCGCATGCGGGTGGAGGCTGCGCGCAAGGAGGCCGATTTCCTGCGCCACGCCGTCGAGGAACTCGGCAAGCTCGCGCCACAGCCCGGCGAGGAGGACGCGCTCGCCGCTACCCGGCAGTCGATGATGCAGGCGGAGAAGGTCGCGCGCGACCTCAACGAGGCGCATGAAGCAGTCGGTGGGCAGGCTTCTCCCGTTGCGGCGCTGGCAGCGGTTCTGCGCCGGCTGGAGCGCCGCGCCGGGCAGGCGCCGGAACTGGTCGATCCCTCGATCGCCGCGCTCAACACGGCAATCGTCGCCCTGGAAGAGGCGGGCGAGGCGCTCGCGGCCGCGATGCGAGCCGCCGAGTACGACCCGCGCGAGCAGGAGCGCATCGAGGAGCGGCTCTTCGCGCTGCGCGCCGCCGGGCGCAAATATGATGTGCCGGTCGACGGGCTCTCCGTCCTGGCCGCGACGATGGCGAGCGACCTCGCAGCGCTCGACGAAAGCGAATCGTCGCTGGCGCGTCTGGAGGCCGATCTGAACGACGCGGAGAGGGCCTTCGTCGCTCAGGCGCAGGCGTTGTCCGAGGCGCGCAAGGCAGCCGCGGCGCGGCTCGATGCGGCGGTGAAGGCCGAGTTGCCGCCACTCAAGCTCGAGCGGGCGCGCTTCATCACGCGGATCGAGAGCGACGAGGCGGCGCGCGGGCCGGAGGGCTTCGACCGGGTCGAGTTCTGGGTCGAGACCAATCCGGGCACGCGGCCGGGCCCGATGATGAAGGTTGCCTCGGGAGGCGAGCTTTCGCGCTTCATGCTGGCGCTCAAGGTCGTGCTGGCCGAGCGCGGCTCGGCCCCGACGCTGGTCTTCGACGAGATCGACACCGGTGTCGGCGGCGCGGTCGCGGATGCGATCGGCGAACGGCTGGCGCGGCTGGCCGGGCGCGTGCAGGTGATCTCGGTGACGCATGCGCCGCAGGTGGCCGCGAAAGCCGGGCAGCATTTCCTGATAGCCAAATCCGCGGAGGGCGAGGCTGCCCGGACCGTGACGCGGGTTTCGGCTCTGGAGGAGCAGTCCCGGCGCGAGGAAATCGCACGGATGCTGGCCGGAGCCTCGATTACCGAGGAGGCGCGGGCCGCGGCCGGGCGCCTGCTGGAGGCGGCCGGCCTGCGTGGCTGAACGCGGTCAGGCTGCGGTCAGTTCGTAGCCCGCGCCTTTTGTCACGACGCGCCGGAAACCCTCGACATGGCCGCCGGAGACGAGCCAGCCTTCCCGCGCGGCGCGGGCGAGTATCGCACGGCGCGAGGCAAGCGCCGTCGCCGCATCGAAATCATAGATGAGGCCGATCGCGGGATCCGAGGCCTGCAGGTCGGACAGGTGCAGCGCATCGCCCCAGAGCAGCAGGCTCTCGTCCTTGCCTTGGATCAGATAGCCGCCATGGCCGACGGTATGGCCGGGCAGGGCGATCAGCGCGATGCCGGGATGAGCCTCGCCGGCCACGCTGCGGATGCGCCCGGCATAATGCTTCTTCAGGCTCGCGGTGATGGCGAAGGCGCCCTGCTTGTTGTCCGGCGTCCGAGCGCGATTGGCCTCGTCGCCATAGAAGCCGAAATCGGCTTCGGGCACGATGATCTCGGCCTTGGGGAAGCGGGCGCGATCGCCATCGAAGAGGCCGAGCGCATGGTCGCCATGGAGATGGGTGATCAGGACGCGGGCGACATCGTCGGGCGCTATCCCGGCCGCAGCCATGGCGGCCGGCGCATGGCCCATCGCCTCGCCCCATGAATGGCCGGTGCCGGCATCGATCAGGGTAATGCCGTCGGGGCCCTTCAGGGCGAAGCAGTTGACCACGATGCTGACCTTCGGCTTGCCCCAACGCGAAACCGCCTCGTCGCGCGCGGCCTCGCCATCGGCATGGATCAGCACGTCGAGCGGTGCCTCGAAGATGCCGTCATGGAGGATCGAGACCTCATAGGCGCCGATACGGCGGCACTGCTGGCTCATGGGCTGTTCTCCGCTGCGGCATCACCGGCGTTTCGTGAGGCCGGAAGCTAGTGGGAGGCTTGCCCCTCCGGCAAGGCGCGTCCGGCCGGGCTCAGCCCTGCATGGGGCGCGGGAATGCCGCATTTCCTTTTGTATCGCTTTGCTTTATGAGCCGCTGTCATCCGATGGTGCAGCTGCCCGTTAGATTGCCATGCGTCCTGCCGGACGCCCTTGGGGGGCGATCTAATTATTTGTTTTGGCATCGGATTTTCTGAAAGGCGCATTCCGCTTTTCGGTCCGATTACCGAATGCCGCCTGAACCCATCGCCACGCTTCGCGCCGTTAATTCAGCTTACGCCGCAAACCTTTAGGCCGTTATCGCATGTCCTTTTCCCTCACGAGCCCGCCGCTCGCGCGCGCGCTCGCCGATCGCAATTACTCCGACCCGACGCCGGTGCAGAGCGCCGTCATCGAAGACGCTGCCCGTGGGCGCGACCTGTTGGTCTCGTCGCAAACCGGCTCCGGCAAGACCATCGCCTACGGGCTCGCCATCGGCGAGACGCTGCTGGGCACCGCCGAAAAGCTCGGCCCCGCCGGCGAACCGCTCGCCCTGATCATCGCGCCGACGCGCGAGCTCGCCCTTCAGGTGCAGCGCGAGCTTGCCTGGCTCTACGCGCAGACCGGTGCACGGGTGATCTCCTGCGTCGGCGGCATGGACCCGCGCCGCGAGGCGATGCTGCTCGACGAGGGCGCGCATATCGTGGTCGGCACGCCCGGCCGCCTGCGCGACCATATCGAGCGCCGCCGCCTCGATGTCTCGGCGCTCAAGGCCGTCGTGCTGGACGAGGCCGACGAGATGCTCGATCTCGGCTTCCGCGACGATCTCGAATTCATCCTGAAGACGGCTCCCGAGAGCCGCCGCAGCCTGCTGTTCTCGGCAACCTTCCCGAAGGCGATCGTGCAGCTCGCCCAGAGCTACCAGCGCGATGCGCTGCGCATCGAGGTGGAAGCGACGCGGCGCGGCCATGCCGACATCGCCTACAAGGCCGTGCGCGTTTTCCCGAAGGAAGCCGAGCTCGCGGTCGTCAACCTGCTGCGCTTCCACAATGCGCCGGTGGCGCTGGTCTTCTGCAACACGCGTAACGCGGTGCGCCATCTCGAGGCGATCCTGCTGGAGCGCGGCTTCACCTCCGTCGCGCTGTCGGGCGAGCTCGGCCAGAACGAGCGCAACGCGGCGCTGCAGGCGCTGCGCGACGGCCGCGCGCGAGTCTGCGTCGCGACCGACGTCGCAGCGCGCGGCATCGATCTGCCGGGGCTCGACCTCGTCATCCACGCCGAACTGCCGAACGATTCCGAGGTGATGCAGCATCGCTCCGGCCGCACTGGCCGCGCCGGCAACAAGGGCACGAGCGTGCTCCTGGTGCCGCAGTCGCGCCGCCGCAAGGCCGAGCGCCTGCTGATGGAGGCCAAGGTCGAGGCCGAGTGGATCGGCCCGCCGACGGAAGAGGAAATCCGCGTCCTCGACCAGGAACGCCTGCTCTCCGATCCGCTGCTCAATGGCGACGGGGCGGAAGACGATGCCGGCATGGTCGACGCGCTGATGGCGGGCCGCGAGGCGCGCGATATCGCAGCCGCTTTGGTCCGGCTCTACCGGGCCCGCCTGCCGGCGGCGGAGGAGGTCGGCGATCCCGGCTTCGGCCGCGACGAGCGCCGCCCGGCTCGCACGAACGAGGACTATGCCGCCAAGCGCCGCCCGTTCGGCGCCGGTCGCGACGAAGGGGAGGATGGCGAGCGGGCGCGCAAGCCGGCCGGCCCGCGTGGCGACACCGTCTGGTTCCGTCTCGATATCGGCCGCAAGCAGGGGGCGGACCCGCGCCAGCTGTTGCCGATGCTGTGCCGCCGCGGCCGGATCACGCGTGACGAGGTCGGCGCAATCCGCATCTTCGATCGCGAGACCAAGGTCGAGATCGACGCCGATGTGGCCGAGCGCTTCTACGAGTCCGTGCGTATCCCGGATCGCGACAAGATCGTAATCGAGATGGCGGAGGCGGATGAGCGGCGTCCAGCGCGATCCTTTGCCGACAAGGCCGAACGCCCTGC
>NZ_JBIWYK010000043.1:0-12375 GCF_044752385.1 Allobosea sp. CER48
GGCCGAGACGATCCGCGCGCTCAGGGATCGCGGCTTCTCCGGCCCGTTCCTCACGATCGACGGTCGCCCCTATCACGAGGCCGGCGCTAGCGAGACGCAGGAACTCGGCGCGGTGCTGGCTACGGCCGTTGCCTATCTGCGCGCACTCGAAGCGCAGGGCTTTTCGCTGACCGAAGCCCGCGACGCCCTCAGCTTCACTTTGGTCGCGGATACAGACGAATTCCTCACGGTCGCGAAGTTCCGCGCCGCGAGGCTGCTCTGGAACCGTATCCAGCAAGCCTGCGGCCTCACGCCGAAGCCGGCGCGGATTCATGCCGAGACCGCCTGGCGGTCGCTGACCCGGCGCGATCCCTGGGTCAATCTGCTGCGGGGCACCGTCGCGGCCTTCTCTGCCGGAGTCGGCGGGGTGGATTCGCTGACCGTCCAGCCCTTCACGGCTGCGCTTGGCCTGCCCGACGGCTTTGCGCGCCGCGTCGCGCGCAATACCCAGCTCATCCTGCTCGAAGAGAGCAATCTCTGGCGCGTAGCCGACCCGGCGGCCGGGGCAGGCGGCTTCGAGGCACTGACACAGGCGTTGTGCGAGCAGGCCTGGCAGGCCTTCCAGGAGATCGAGCGACAGAGCAGCGGCGAATTGCGCGGCATTGTGGCCGGGCTTGCCGGCGGGTCCGTCCAGAAGGCACTCGCCGAGCAGCGGGCAGCACGCGCCAAGGCGATCGCGACCCGGCGCGAGCCGATCACCGGCACCAGCGAGTTTCCCAATATCCGCGAAGGCTCCGTCACCGTGCTGGAGGTCGCGCCCGTGGTCCGCGGCGAGCGGCGCCCGCCCGGCAGCCTGGCCGAGCGCAATCAAGGCGAGATCATTCGCTCCTTGGTAAGCGGCGCCGGCCGCGCCGATGCCCGCATCGCACCCGGTGCGACCCTGCGCGCGGATGCCTTGCCGTCGATCCGGCTGTCGGAGCCGTTCGAAAGCCTGCGCGACAAGGCCGACGCCCTGCCGCAGCGCCCCGCCGTCTTCCTCGCGACGCTCGGCTCCATCGCCGATTTCACCGCGCGCGCCGGCTTTGCCCGCAACCTGTTCGAGGCCGGCGGCCTCGCGGCCCCCAGCGGCGACGGCTTCGCCGCAAACGGCGCGACCGATCTCGACGCGCTCGTCGGCGCCTTCCGCGCTTCGGGCGCGAGACTCGCCTGTCTGTGCGGCTCGGATGTAGCCTATGCCGAGGAAGGCGCGGCCGCAGCCGAGGCACTCGCCGCGGCCGGCGCGACGGTCTGGCTCGCCGGGCGCCCCGCCGAGAGCGAGGCTTTGAACAAGGCCGGCGTATCCTCGTTCATCTTCATGGGTTGCGACGTGGTCGAGACGCTCGAACGCGCGCAGGCCATCGCGAGCGCCTGACCGGAGACTGAATTGACCGCCATCGCCCTTACCATCGCCGGCTCGGATTCGAGCGGCGGCGCCGGCATCCAGGCCGACCTGAAGACCTTCGCGGCGCACCAGGTCTACGGCGCCAGCGTCATCGTCGCGCTCACCGCCCAGAATACCAAGGGCGTCAGCGCAATTCATGCCGTTCCGCGCGACTTCGTCGCCGAGCAGATGGACGCCGTCTTCGAGGATCTCCACGTTAATGCCGTCAAGATAGGCATGCTGGCGACGGCCGAACTGATCGAGACGGTTGCCGCCGGCCTGAAGCGGCACAGCGCAAAGAACGTGGTGCTGGACCCGGTGATGATCGCCGCCTCGGGCGCGCGGCTGTTGGAGGCATCCGCGGTCGAGGCTGTCCGCAAGCACCTCTTCCCGCTGGCGACGCTGATCACGCCAAACCTTCCGGAGGCCGCCGCCCTGCTCGGTTCCAGCATGGCAGCAACCGAACAGGCCGTCGACGAGCAGGCCGACAGGCTCGCAGCGCTGGGCGCCGCCAATGTGCTGGTCAAGGGCGGACATGGCAGCGGCGATGTCAGCAGCGACCTCCTGCTGCTCGCCGGTGGCGCGCGCCAGCGCTTCAACGCCCCGCGCCTTGCGACCCGCAACACCCATGGCACGGGCTGCACGCTCTCCTCCGCAATCGCGGCGAACCTTGCAAAGGGGCTGCCTCTGCCCGAGGCTGTCGGCCACGCCAAGACCTACATCTCCGCCGCCATCGCAGCCGCAGACGAGGTCGCGGTTGGCCATGGGCACGGACCGGTGCATCATTTCCACCACTGGTGGGACAGGACCGACGGGAGCAAGCCATGACCGCGATCCCGGATTTCACGAAGCTCGCCTTCGCCGGCACCCGGACGGCTGCACCAGCCGAATTGGCGACCGCCGAGCCGTGGCAGACGCCGGAGGACATCCCGGTCAGTCCGCTATACACGGCGGCCGACCGCGAAGGCCTGCCTTTCGTCGAGACGCTGCCGGGCATCGCGCCCTATCTGCGCGGCCCCTACCCCACCATGTACGTCAACCAGCCCTGGACGATCCGGCAATATGCAGGCTTCTCCACGGCCGAGGATTCGAACGCCTTCTATCGGCGCAATCTCGCCGCCGGGCAGAAGGGGCTTTCTGTCGCCTTCGATCTCGCCACCCATCGCGGCTATGACAGCGACCATCCCCGCGTCGCCGGCGATGTCGGCATGGCCGGCGTGGCGATCGACTCGATCTACGACATGCGCACGCTGTTCTCCGGCATCCCGCTCGACCAGATGAGCGTCTCGATGACGATGAACGGCGCGGTGCTGCCGGTGCTGGCGCTCTACATCGTCGCGGCGGAAGAACAGGGCGTGCCGCAGGCCAAACTCTCAGGGACCATCCAGAACGACATCCTCAAGGAGTTCATGGTCCGCAACACCTATATCTACCCGCCCGGCCCCTCGATGCGGGCGATCGGCGACATCTTCGCCTTCACCTCGGCCAACATGCCGAAATTCAACTCGATCTCGATCTCCGGCTATCACATGCAGGAGGCCGGGGCGACGCAGGACCTCGAGCTCGGCTACACGCTCGCCGACGGCGTCGAGTATATCCGCGCCGGCCAGCAGGCGGGGCTTTCGGTCGACGTCTTCGCCCCGCGCCTGTCCTTCTTCTGGGCGATAGGCATGAACTTCTTCATGGAAGTCGCCAAGATGCGTGCCGCCCGGCTGATCTGGGCGAAGCTGGTCAAGGATTTCGGCGCCGAGAACGAGAAGTCGCTGCCGCTGCGGACCCATTGCCAGACATCCGGCTGGTCGCTGACGGCGCAGGACGTGTTCAACAACGTGCCGCGTACGATGATCGAGGCGATGGCGGCGACGCAGGGCCATACCCAGTCGCTTCACACCAACGCGCTCGACGAGGCGTTGGCGCTGCCGACCGATTTCTCGGCACGCATCGCCCGCAATACCCAGATCCTGCTGCAGCAGGAGAGCGGCACGACCCGGATCATCGATCCCTGGGGCGGCTCCTACTATGTCGAGCGGCTGACGGCGGAGCTTGCCGCCAAGGCCTGGGGCCATATCCGGGAGGTCGAGGCGCTGGGCGGCATGGCCAAGGCGATCGAGGCCGGCATCCCGAAGCTGCGCATCGAGGAGGCCGCCGCCAAGACGCAGGCCCGCATCGATGGCGGCCAGCAGGCGATCATCGGCGTCAACTGCTTCAAGCCGGAGAACGAGGCGTCGATCGAGGTGCTGAAGGTCGACAATGCCTCGGTGCGCGCCCAGCAGCTCGACAAGCTGAAGCGCCTCAGGGCCGAGCGCAGCGAGACCGAGGTGCAGGCGGCGCTGACCGCCCTCACCAATGGTGCGGCGGGCAATGCCAATCTGCTCGATCTCGCGGTCAAGGCCGCGCGCGCCAAGGCGACGGTCGGCGAGATATCGATGGCGATGGAAAAGGTGTTCGGGCGTCACAGGGCCGAGATCAAGGCGATCTCGGGGGTCTACAAGCGGGAGGTCGGCGAGATGAATCCAGCCGTCACGCGTGTCCAGCTGATGTGCCAGGCCTTCGAGGAGGCGGATGGGCGCCGCCCGCGCATCCTCGTCGCCAAGATGGGACAGGACGGGCATGACCGCGGCCAGAAGGTGATTGCCTCCGCGTTCGCCGATCTCGGCTTCGACGTCGATATCGGCCCTCTCTTCGCGACTCCGGACGAGGCGGCACGGCAGGCCGTCGAGAACGACGTCCACATCGTCGGCGTCTCGTCGCTCGCGGCCGGTCATCTCACACTGGTGCCGGAACTCAAGGCCGCGCTCGCCAAGGCGGGCCGCCCGGACATCATGATCGTCGTCGGCGGCGTCATCCCGCCGCAGGATTTCGACGCCCTGATCGAGGCCGGCGCCTCGGCGATCTTCCCGCCCGGCACCGTCATCGCCGATGCCGCCGAGAAGCTGCTCGAGGAACTCAACCAGCGCCTCGGCTACGCGCAGCACACCGTCGCTGCCGAGTAACAAGAATGGCGGGCGCTGCCCTCAAGGCAGCGCCCGCCCCATGGTCACGACTGGCGTGGCGACACTTACCGCCAGCCGTAACCATAGCTGGAACGCGGCGGGGGCGGCCGCATGCCGTAACCGTCGTAGTAGCGATGCCAGCGGCGCTGCCCCCAGAAGCCGTGGACCATGGGCGGGGCCGGCCGCCAGCCGGCGCCATAGGCAGGGCGCTCGAAGCCGCGTTCGTAGCGGTCACCGAAAGCCTGGGCGTTTCCCGTTCCGGCGAAGGTGAAGGCGGCGAGCACGATGCCGCCCAGTGCGAAGGCCGCCAAACCGATGCGGGCGCGATTGCGGAACATGATCCTTGTCCTGTCTCGTGGCGGGGGAGAATTCCCCTGCCGTGAGAAGGACATTGGCAGAACCCGGCTGAACGGGCTTTGAGGGCGCCGTTCAGCCGCCGTTTAGCTGCCGGACAACTGCTCGCGCTTCAGCAGCAGCGAGGCGGCGATCACGACCACGGCCACGGCCCCGATCATGATCGTGCAAGCGGCGTTGATTTCTGGCGAAACGCCGAGCTTGACCGCTGAATAGAGCCGCATCGGCAGCGTGGTCGCCCCGGGGCCGGTGGTGAAGCTCGCGATGACGAGATCGTCGAGCGAGAGCGTGAAGGCGAGCATCCAGGCCGCCGCAACCGCCGGCCAGATCAGCGGCAGGGTCACGGTCCAGAAGGTGACGAAGGGCGTGGCGCCGAGATCCTGGGCAGCCTCCTCCAGCGAGCGGTCGAAGCCCGCGAGCCGGGACTGCACGACGATGCAGGCGAAGCCGAGGCTGAAGGTCGCGTGTGCGATCGTCACGGTCCAGAAGCCGCGCTCGACCTCCGCCGACACGAAGAGCAGCAGCAGCGACAGGCCCGTCACCACTTCCGGCATGACGAGCGGGGCCAGCACCATGCCGGAAAACAGGGTGCGGCCGATGAAGCGGCCGTGGCGCGCGAGGGCGAGCGCGGCGAGCGTGCCGAGGATCGTCGCAAGGGTCGCCGAGACGAAGCCGAGGCGGATCGAGAGCCAGGCGGCATCGAGCAGCGGCTGGTTGCCCAGCAGCGCGACGTACCAATGCGTCGAGAAGCCGCCCCAGACCGTCACCAACCGCGAGGCGTTGAAGGAGTAGGCGATCAGCGTCAGGATCGGCAGGTAGAGGAAGGCGAAGCCGACGATCAGCGCGAGGATCAATCCGGGACCGAGCCGGCTCATGCCGCCATCTCCCGCCGCAGGCGCGCGCGCTGGAGCAGGACGAGCGGTAGCACGAGCACGACGAGGAGCACGACCGCCACGGCCGAGGCCAACGGCCAGTCGCGGTTCGAGAAGAACTCGCTCCAGAGCACCTTGCCGATCATCACCGTATCGGGGCCACCGAGCAGGTCGGGGATGACGAACTCGCCGACGGCCGGGATGAAGACCAGTGCGGCCCCGGCGAGGATACCGGGCAGCGAGAGCGGCAATGTCACCGTCAGGAAGGCCGTGACCGGCCTGGCACCGAGATCGGCAGCAGCTTCCAGCAGGCCGCGATCGAGCTTTTCCAGCGTCGCGAACAGCGGCAGCACCATGAAGGGCAGATAGGAATAGACCATGCCGAGCAGCACCGCCGTCTCGGTATTGAGCAGGCGAAGCGGCCCCGCCTCGAGACCGAACAGGGCGAGCGTCGCATCGAGCAGGCCATCCGGCCGGAGGATGCCGATCCAGGCGTAGACGCGGATCAGGAAGGAGGTCCAGAACGGGAGGATGACGAAGACGAGCAGGATGCTACGCCAGCGGGATGGCGCAGACGCCATCGCATAGGCGAGCGGATAGCCGATCGCGAGGGCAAAGACCGTGGTCAGCGCCGCGATGCGTAGCGAATACAGATAGCTCTGCCAGTAGAGCGGGTCGTCCCCGAGCAGCCTGAAATTGTCGACGCCGAGCTGCGACAGGAACTCGCCGATCTGCGCCAGCCCTTCCCAATGCGGGGCATAGGGCGGCAGGGCCGTTGCGGCCTGCGAAAAGGCCATGCGCAGCACGATGGCGAAGGGCGCGAGGAAGAACAGCCCCAGCCAGATATAGGGCACGGCCACGACGAGGCGGCCGAGGCGCTGCAGCGAGGCGACCGCCCTCATGGCGGCAGCACCACGCCGGCCTCGACATCCCAGAATAGCCAGACCTTGTCGTCCCAGGCGAAGGGGCGCGGCAGCCGACGCGTGCGGTTGGCGAGCGCGACCTTGACGAGCTGGCCGCCTTGCCCTCCGTCGCCTTCGCCGAGCATTACCTGGATCATGGTGAAGTCGCCGAGATAGCCGATATCCCAGATTTCGCCGGCAACCTTGTTGACCGCCTGCGTCGGCTCGTCATGAGCGATCTCGATTTTCTCCGGACGGATGCCGACGACGAGCGGCTCCCCCGGCTTCAGCGCTGGCGCCTCCTCATCGAGTTCGACAATCCCGACATGAGGCATCTCGGCCCGGACGAGCTCCCCCTCGACGGCGGCGATCCGGCCTTCGAAGATGTTGATGTCGCCGACGAACTCGGCAACGTGGCGATTGGCCGGCGCTTCGTAGATCAGGTCGGGCGGGCCGATCTGGACGAGCTTGCCGTGGTCCATGACAGCCATGCGGTCGGCCATGGTCATCGCCTCGTCCTGGTCGTGCGTGACGACCATGAAGGTCAGGCCGAGCTCGCTTTGCAGGTCCATCAGCTCGAACTGGGTCTGCTCGCGCAGCTTCTTGTCGAGCGCCGCCATCGGCTCGTCGAGAAGGAGGAGTTTCGGCCGCTTGGCGAGCGAGCGGGCAAGCGCGACACGCTGCCGCTGGCCACCCGAGAGCTGATGCGGCTTGCGAGTGCCGAAACCGGAGAGCTTTACGAGCGCCAGCATCTCCTCGACCCGCCGGTCGATCTCGGCGCGTGGCAGCCCCTCGCGCCTCAGTCCGTAGGCGATGTTGTTGGCCACGCTGAGATGCGGGAACAGCGCATAGGACTGGAACATCATGTTGATCGGCCGCAGATGCGGCGGGGTGCCGGTGATATCCTGGCCATCGAGCAGGATCGTGCCCGCATCCGGCGTCTCGAAGCCGGCGAGCATGCGCATCAGCGTGGTCTTGCCGCAGCCGGACGGCCCGAGCAGCGCGAAGAACTCGCGCGGGTAAAGCGCGAGCGAGAGGTCGCCCACCGCGGTGACATCGCCGAAGCGCTTGGTCACGCCCCGGAACTCCACCAGCGGCTTCGCCGCCGGGTCGTTCCAGGGCTGGAACGCCCGGCGCACGCTGCCGGGCGAGGTCTTCTTGATGGCCGCCGGGGCCTGTGCGGGGCCGGTCACTTTCCGGTCTTCACGCGCGTCCACAGCCGGTTCACCAGCCGCTGGGCCTTCTGGTCATAGGGCGTGATCGTATAGAGCCGCGCCATCACCGCATCCGAGGGGTAAATGCCCGGATTGTCGCGCACCGCGGCCGAGAGCAGCGGCTTGGAGGCGAGGTTGCCATTGGCATACTGGATGAAGTCCGAGTTTTTCGCCGCCATCTCGGGCTTGTTGACGAAGTCGATGAACTTCAGGGCAGCCTCGACATTGCCGGCGTCCTTCGGGATCACGAAGGAATCGAACCACATGAGCGCGCCTTCCTTCGGGATCGAATAGGCGATCTGGACGCCGTTCTTGGCCTCCTCGGCGCGCTTCTTCGCCTGGAGGATGTCGCCGGAATAGCCGACGGCCAGGCAGATATCGCCGTTCGCCAGCGCGTTGATATATTCCGAGGAGTGGAACTTCTGGATATGCGGGCGGATCTTGCGCAAGAGTTCGCCGGCCTTGTTGAGGTCGGTCTCGTTCTTCGAGTCGGGATCGAGCCCGAGATAGCGCAGCGCCGCCGGAAACATCTCCTCGACCGCATCGAGCACATGGACGCCGCAGTTGGAGAGCTTCTTCAGCGTCTCCGGCTCGAAGACGATCTTCCAGCTGTCGATCACCGCGTCAGGGCCGAGCCGCTCCCTGATCTTGGCGGTGTTGTAGCCGATCCCCGTGGTACCCCACATGTAGTTCACGGCGTATTTGTTGCCGGGGTCGTATTTCGACAGCCGGGCCTGGATTTCGGGCCAGAGGTTCTTGAGGTTCGGCGCCTTGTCCCTGTCGACGGGCTGATAGAGGCCGAGCGGGATGTGGCGCGGCAGGAAGGAAGCGGTGACGACGATCAGGTCGTAGCCGGTCTTGCCGGCGAGAAGCTTGGTCTCCACCGTCTCCATCTGGTCGAACGTGTCGTAGACGACGGTGATGCCGGTTTCCTTCTTGAAGGCGTCGAGCACCTCCGGATCGACATAATCCGACCAGTTGAAGATACGCAGTTGCTTGTCCTGCGCCGCCACCGGCGTGGCGAGAAGTCCCAGTCCGACCGCACAGGCTGCAATGGCCTCGGTCAGCCGCTTCATAGTCCTAGCCAATCTGCCCCTCCATCAAGCTCAGGCGCGCGCACGCTACCAGCTTTCCCCCCCGCTTCAACCGGCATGAGGAGCGGCCGAACCACCGCGCACAGCCAAGGGGCGCCGAATGGCCCTGCGGCCTCTCCCTGCCGGCTGACGCAAGCGTGATCGGCGGTGTTCTTGCCGGTTTGCATCGCAGTGCACATACCGTGCCGGATGCGTCTGTTCCGTCGCTTCCTGCTGGTCTTCCTTCTCGCCTTCCTCCTGCCGCTCGCGACCCATGCAGGCTGGTGGATCTGGCAGACGCATGCGCCGGACTGGCGCCGGGCGGACTGGACGAGCGCGAAGCTCCTGCCAGCCGCTGCGACGGAGCCGGAGGCAACAATCCATGTCTTCGCCGCGCGAGTCGGGCGCTGGCGCGGCATCTTCGCCCATCACTCCTGGATCGTGGTCAAGGAACAGGGCGCCAGCGCCTACACCCGGTTCGACGTCGTCGGCTGGGGCGCGCCGGTCCGGGTCAACCACCGCGAGGCAGACGGGCGCTGGTTCGGTAACACGCCGGAACTCGTCGCCGAGATGCGCGGCGAGGCCGCGGAGCGGCTGATCCCGCAGATCCGCTCGGCCGTGGCGAGCTATGCCTATTCGAGCCCCGGCAGCTACCTCGCCTGGCCGGGGCCGAACTCGAACAGCTTCGTCCAGCATGTCCTGGCCGAGGTGCCGCAGCTCCGGCAGGCGCTCCCGCCCACCGCGCTCGGCAAGGACTGGCGCGCCGCTGGCGTTTTCGCCGGCCTGACCGCCAGCCGCACCGGCGTCCAGGCGTCGCTGTATGGGCTCGCCGGCGTCACGATCGGCTGGGTCGAGGGCGTCGAGGTGAACATCCTCGGCCTCGTCGCCGGGCTCGACCTGCGCAGCCCTGCGCTGAAGCTGCCGGGCTGGGGAAGGATCGGGGTCTAGGCCTTCGAAGCGGTCACACCGCCTCGAAGGCCTGCGCCAGGTCCGAGATGAGGTCCTCGATGTTCTCGATGCCGACGGAGATGCGGATCAGCGCATCGGTCAGGCCGATCTCCTCGCGCAACTCCCTGGCGACGCCGGAATGGGTCATCGCGGCCGGATGCGAAACCAGCGTCTCGGTGCCTCCGAGGCTGACCGCGAGTTTCATGATCTGGAGGTTGTCGAGGACCGCGAAGGCTTCCTTCTCGCCGCCCTTGACGTCGAACGCGAAGGTAGAGCCGGCCGCGGTGCATTGCCGGTCGAAGACCGCCTTGCGCGGATCACCGGCCCTTAGGTTCCCGAGATAATGGACCTTGGCCACCTTCGGATGGCCAGCGAGATATTCCGCGACCAGCTTGGCGTTCTCGTTGGCGCGGCTCATGCGGATGTCGAGCGTCTCCAGCGAGCGCATCAGCATCCAGCAGGAATTCGGATCGAGCTGCGTGCCGAGCGAACCGCGCCATGCCTTCACCTGCCGCACGAGTGCCTCGGAACCGCTGATCGAGCCGCCGACGAGGTCGGAATGGCCGCCGACGTATTTCGTCAGCGAAAGCAGGGTGAGGTCGGCGCCGAGCTTGAGCGGCTTCTGGTATTTCGGGCCGAGCATGGTGTTGTCGACGATGACCGGCGGCCGGTGCCCCTGCGACGTCTCGAGCTCGTCGGCGATCGCCCTGCAGGCGGCGAGATCGACCAGGCCGTTGGTCGGATTGGCGGGCGTCTCGACCAGGATCATCGCGACGCGGCCCTTTGCGGCCGCGGCCTTGGCGACGTCACGCATCTGCGCGATATCGAGCCCGTCGGTGAAGCCGAAGGGCGTGACGCCGAAGGCACCCATCTGGTTCTTCAGCAGGGTCTCGGTGCCGCCATAGAGCGGGCGCGAATGCAGGATCGTGTCGCCCGGCCGGAGGAAGGCGAAGCAGGTCGTCGCGATCGCGGCCATGCCGGAGGCGAAGACAGCGCATTTCTCGGCCTCGTCCCAGATCGCAAGGCGATCCTCGAGGATCTCCATGTTGGGATGGTTGAAACGCGAATAGACCAACCCGGGCTTCTCACCGGGCTTCGGCTGGCGCCGGCCCGAGGTGAAGTCGAAGAAGTCCTTGCCCTGCTGGGCATTCTCGAAAACGAAGGTCGAGGTCAGGAAGACCGGCGGCTTGAGCGACCCTTCAGACATGGCCGGCGAATAGCCGAAGCCCATCATCAGCGTTTCGGGATGGAGCTTGCGGTTGGCAATCCGATCCTTGTGATAGCTGTCCTCGCTCATAGCCTCTCTCCCTGGTGGTCGTGACACGGTTGAACCCTGGAGTTCAGAATAATCTCTCTATCGCGCCATTGTCTGGCTGATGAAGCTCCCGGTACGCTGGCGCATGCAGCTTCCTGCTCAACTGACCTCGATATGGAGCATATCATGCTCGACACGATCGATCGCCGAATTCTCGCCGTGCTGCGCGAGGACGGGCGCATCACCAACCAGGACCTCTCGCAGCGAGTCGGCCTCTCGCCGACACCCTGCCTGCGTCGGCTCAAGCGCCTCGAGGAAACCGGCGTCATCCAGGGTTACACGGCGGTGGTCGATCCCAAAGCCTACGGCCTGCCCTTCAGCGTCTTCGTCTCGGTGCGGCTGACGCAGCAGAACCAGGAGCAGATCACGGAATTCGAGAAGGCGGTCGATAGCTGGAGCGAGGTTGCCGAATGCTACCTCATGACCGGCTCGCAAGACTATCTCCTGCGCGTCGTCACCGACGGCA
This sequence comes from Allobosea sp. CER48, assembly GCF_044752385.1. Taxonomy (NCBI): domain Bacteria; kingdom Pseudomonadati; phylum Pseudomonadota; class Alphaproteobacteria; order Hyphomicrobiales; family Alloboseaceae; genus Allobosea; species Allobosea sp. CER48. The sequence goes on from NZ_JBIWYK010000043.1 coordinate 11,537, forward strand.
TCGAAGGCTATGAGCGCTTCCTGAAGCAGAAGGCGACCCGGCTGAAATGCATCCAGTCGGTCGAATCGAACTTCGCGCTGGCGACGATCAAGAAGCGTTCCGGCCTGCCGCCGATCTAGGTCTTCCGCCGCATTGCCCTCACGCGAACCGGAGGCCAGTTCGCGTGAGATGCTCCTGTCAGACGCCGCGATCCATGGCGCGGCGGACGACCTGCGTGACCTCGCTGTTCGACAGGAAGAGGTCATGGCGCAGCATGCTCCAGCCACGGCCGGAGGTGTCGGCGACGCGCACGCCGAGCGCATCGAGGCGGGAGCGATCGGCCGCGCCGGCGCGGGCCACGCCGCCGGCGATGCGCGCCGAGACGGCAAGCGCGCGGTCGCCGGGATCGATGATGACGGTCATGCGCTGCGCCAGCGGGCCCAGCTTCTTCACCGTCTGCTCGAACGCGTCGATATCGACGTCCGGAGAGGCCAGCACGACCGAGCCGATGCGGGCGTAGACGTCCTGCGAGTCGCGCAGTTCACGCAGGCCTTCCAGCGTCAGGAAGGTCCCCATCGAATGCGCGACGATGTGGATGCGGCCGACAGTCGGATTGGAGACGAGCGCCTGCAGGCTCTGGACGAAACCGTCGCGCGACCACAGCGCGCTCTCTCGGTCATAGGCATAGTCGAAAAGCTTGCCGCCTGACGGCCAGGTGAACAGCGCCGCGCGCCCCTGGAACTCGAGCGAATGGGCGAGCTGCCCTGCACTGCGTGCAGCCGATTCGAAGGTCTCGTTGAAACCATGGACATAGAGCAGCACGTCGCGGCCATTGGCTGCGTCCGAGAAGGCGCGCGGCG
>NZ_JBIWYK010000044.1:0-12363 GCF_044752385.1 Allobosea sp. CER48
CACCAGGCCAGCGTCTGCAGCCGCTCGGCGACATCCTCCGAAAAGCGCCGCCTTACGGGCCGGGCCGGATTGCCGGCGACGATGGTATAGGCGGGCACGTCCTTGGTGACGACGGCGCCGCCCGCGACCACTGCGCCGGTACCGATGCTGCGGCCGGCCAGCACGATCGCGCCATGGCCGATCCAGACGTCGTGGCCGATCGTCACGGCATGGGCCCGGCGCCAGTCGAAGAAGGCCTCGTCGTCCTCGGCGTCGTCGAAATAGGCTGCGGCGCGATAGGTGAAATGCGACTGGCTCGCCCGCTGCATCGGGTGATTGCCGGGGTTGATCCGCGTCATCGCCGCGATCGAGCAGAATTTCCCGATTGTCGTGTAAATGACATTCGCGTCGTTCACGACATAGGAGTAGTCATCCATCGTCGACTCGACGAAACTCGTGCGCGCGCCGATCGCGGTATAGCGGCCGAGCGTCGCCTGCCTGACCTGGGCGGTCGGGTCGATCACCGGTTCGAGACCCAGTTTCTTCGTGGCCATGTCGTTGCACTCTCCTGAACTCGTCGCCCCTGTCTCGGCAGTGGGCGCGCTCGTGCTCGTGGTGGGGCCTTCCGGGGCAGGGAAGGACACCCTGATGGATGCCGGCCGCGCAGGGCTGGCCGGTGACCGGCGTTTCCGCTTCGCGCGCCGGCTGATCACCCGGCGGGCCATGGCGGGAGCCGAGGATCACGATTCCTGCGACGAGACCGCCTTCGCCGGCGCCGAGGCCAGGGGCGAGCTGGCTCTGAGCTGGCGGGCGCACGGGCTGAGCTACGGCATCCCGGCGGCCGAACTCGCCGGCGTTGCCGCGGGTGACGTCGTGATCGTCAACATCTCCCGCGCCGTCATCGCCGAGGCCGAGCGGCTGGCGGAGCGCGTCGTGGTGCTCAACATCACCGCGCCGGTGCAGGTCCTGGCGCATCGGCTCGCCGCGCGCGGGCGCGAGAGCGAAGCCGATATCGCGGCGCGGCTCCGGCGAGAGGCGCCGCTGACGGCGGAGCGGGCGGAGATCGTCACGATCATGAACGACCGCAGCATCGCCGAGGCCGCCGAAGAGCTGCTCGCCGTCCTGCGCGCGCTCCGGCAGCATGGCTCCTAGCCGAGCGGATAGGAATCGATCAGGCGGAAGCGGCCGGCGCGGCCGTCCTGCCTGAACAGGGCGAAGCGGTCGAGCTTGACCGGCCCGGCCGGAAGGGCCGCCGCATAGGCGGACTCCAGCGCCTGCTTGACCGGTGCCGCATGCTCGCCCGGAAGCGAGCCGGTCAGCGTCATGTGGAAGCGGAAGGCATCGCCGACATAGGGATAGCCATAGGCTTCGAGATAGGCGTGCTGCGCCGGGGTGAGCGGGCTCTTGAGGCGCCGCGCCCGATCGGCCTCCGCCAACGGCGCGCGGAAAGGCTCGAACGCCTGCACCATCGTGAAGGCGAAGCGCTGCAGTTCCTCGCTCGGCTCCGACGGCGTGAGCGCCACGAAGGATCCGAGCGCCGTCACGCTCAGGCCGGCGAGCGGCACGCTTTCACGTCCTGCCGCGTAGTTGCGGGCGAAGGAGCGCAGTTGCTCTTCGCTGCGGCCGTCGGCGAGCTCGAACGGGGCCTTCAGCGTGGCGTGGAAGCCGTAGCGGCGCGGTTCCTCGGTGAAAGCCGGCCACTGGCGGGGATCGCAGCCGGGCGGAACGGCGAAGGGGAGATCCTCGGCCGTGAGCGCATCATAGCCGAGCGTCGCGCTGCCGAAGCGCCAGAGCGGGCTTTCGGCAGCGGGAGCGTAATAGAGAGCGTAGCGCGGCTTGCTCAAAATGCGCGCTCGCCCTTCGACCAGACCGTGCCGATGACCGGCGTGTCGCCCAGCACCTTGAAGCGGACGAGGTCGGCGCGCAGGCCGGGCTTCAGATGGCCGCGATCCCCGAGCCCGAGGATATCGGCGACCTTCCAGGTGACCATGCCCATAGCCTCCGGCAGCGCGATGCCGTGGCCGGCATTGAGCCTGACCACCGCCTGCAGCAGGCTCGCCGGGACATAGTCCGAAGACAGGCCGTCGAGCAGGCCCTTCTCGGCGAGTTCGGCGACGGAGACGCCGCCCGAATGCGAGCCGCCGCGCACGACGTTCGGCGCGCCGGCGACGGTGGCGAGGCCATGTTTCTTGGCGGCGGCCGCGGCCTCGACCGTGGTCGGGAACTCCGAGATGACGGCGCCCGAGGCGATGCCCTCGTCGACATGTTCAGGCGTGGTGTCGTCATGGGTTGCGAGCGGGATGCCGCGCGAGCGGAAGATGTCCACGACCGCCTGCCAGTTCCTGGCGACGTTGGCGGCGCCTTCGCGCTGGCGGACCTCGACGTCCTCCTCGAACTCGGCGACCGTCTTGCCGTTGCCCACGGCATAGGTCTTGAGGTGCTCGAGGTTGCGCCACTGCCGCTGGCCGGGGGTGTGGTCCATCAGCGAGACCAGCTGGACCAGCTCGTCGTCCTGATAGGGCGCGATGTCCTCCAGCAGCTGCGGGCTCGTCAGCTCGCAGCGCATGTGGATGCGGTGGTCGATGCGGAAGACGTTCTCGCTCTTGCCGTAGGCCAGCGACTTCATCACGTCGGCGAAGATGTCCTTGCGGTAGTCCTTGGCCGAGAAGGGCGTGCCGGCACAGACGGCATCGTAAACGGTGGTGACGCCGGCCGCGGCCATCTGGGCGTCATGGACGAGCGATGCCGCGAGCCCGTTCGGCCAGAAGACCTTCGGGCGCGGCATGAAATGCTTTTCCATGTTGTCGGTGTGCATCTCGACGAGGCCGGGTGCGACATAGTCCCCGCCGACATCGACGGCACCAGGCAGGGACGACTTGCCCTGGTCGACGGCGGTGATGCCGGTTCCGTCGAATGCGATGGTGCCGGTGACGACCTCGTTCTCGAGGATCAGCCTGGCGTTGGTGAGTACGGTCTGCATCTTCAGGCCTTCCGGAAAGCGGTGATGTCGAGATAGCGCGTCGCGACGCGTTCGCGAACCGCCTCGTCGTGGAAGATGCCGACGATGGCGGAGCCGGCGGCGCGCGCCTCCGAGATGAGATCGACGACGACGTCGCGATTGGCGGCGTCGAGCGAGGCGGTCGGCTCGTCGATCAGCATGATCGGCGAGGGGTCCACGAAGGAGCGGGCGATGTTGACGCGCTGCTGTTCGCCGCCGGAGAAGGTGGCGGGCGCGAGGTTCCACAGCCGCTCGGGCAGGTTGAGCCGGGCGAGCATGGCCTTGGCCTTCTCGGTCGCGAGCTCGGGAGCGGCGCCACGGGCGAGCAGCGGGTCGCGCACGATGTCGAGCGTCGAGACTCGCGGGATGACGCGCAGGAACTGCGAGACGAAGCCGAGCGTGCGGCGGCGGATGTCGAGCACGGTGCGCGGCACTGCGGCGACGATGTCGATGGGCCGGCCGGCATGGGTGATGCGGATCGCGCCGCCCGTCGGCCTGTAATTGCCGTAGAGGATGCGCAGCAGGCTCGACTTCCCGGCGCCGGACGCGCCGGCCAGTACCAGCGCCTCGCCGGCCTCGACATGGAAATTGACGTTGTCGAAGACGGGCAGCCGGGCTCCGCCCTGGTTATGCAGGGTGAAGGTCTTGGCGACGTTCTCGACCTGAATCATCGTGGTCATGGGGTCAGTGCCTTGCCGATACGGGGTGACGCGAATGTGACGGCATGCCGTCACACACTGAGCACCGCCGAGGTCAGGAGTTGCGTATAGGCGTGATGGGGATCGTCGAGGACCTGGTCGGTCAGGCCCTGTTCGACGACGCGGCCGTCCTTCATCACCATGAGCCGGTCGGTCAGGAGGCGCGCGACGGCGAGGTCGTGGGTGACGATGATCGCGGCCAGCCCGAGATCGCGCACCAGCACGCGCAGCAGATCGAGCAGGCGGGCCTGCACGGAGACGTCGAGACCGCCAGTCGGCTCGTCCATGAAGACGAGGCGCGGTTCCGAGACCAGCACGCGGGCGATCTGCAGGCGCTGCTGCATGCCGCCCGAGAACTGGCGCGGCCGGTCGTCGATGCGGGTGCCCGCGATCTCGACGCGCTGCAACCAGTCGAGCGCGCGCTCGCGGATCTGCCCGTAATGCCGGTCGCCGCGGTCCATCAGCCGCTCGCCGACATTGCCGCCGGCGGTGACGTCCATGCGCAGGCCGTCGCGCGGGTTCTGGTGGACGATGCCCCAGGCCGTGCGCATCAGGCGGCGGCGCTCCTGCTCCGAGACCGAATAGATGTCGAGCGGCTCTGCGCCGCCACGGAACAGCACCTCGCCCTCATCCGGCTTGTCGATGCCGGCGAGGCAGCGCAGCAGGGTCGACTTGCCCGAGCCGGATTCGCCGACGATGCCGAGGACTTCGCCCGGCCAGAGATCGAAGGAGACATCGGCGCAGCCGATGCGCTCGCCATAGAAGCGGCTGACGCCATCGACGGAGAGCAGGGGGGCGGGTTCGAGCGCGAGCTCGGCCGCTGCGACATGCAGGGTCATGGGGTGGTCTCCTCGACCAGGCCGCTCGCGGCCGCGTCGCCCAGCATGGTGCCGCGATGGCCTTCCGCCCGGCGGGTCTCGCAATAATGGCTGTCGGAGCAGACGAACATGCGCCCGCCCCGGTCGTCGATCACGACCTCGTCGAGATAGCTGTCGCCCGCGCCGCAGAGCCCGCAGGGCTGGCTCCAGCTCTGGATGCGGAAGGGATGGTCCTCGAAATCGAGGCTGCGCACGCTGGTAAAGGGCGGCAGCGCGTAGATGCGCTTCTCGCGGCCGGCGCCGAAGAGCTGGAGCGCGGGCGACATGTGCATCTTCGGATTGTCGAATTTCGGGATGGGCGAGGGCGCCATCACGTAGCGGTCGTTGACCATGACCGGGTAGTCATAGGTCTTGGTGATCTCGCCATAGCGGGCGATGTCCTCGTAGAGCTTGACCTGCATCAGCCCGTATTCGGCCCATGCGTGCATCTTGCGCGTCTCGGCTTCGCGCGGCTCCAGGCGGCGCAGCGGCTCCGGCATCGGCACCTGATAGACCATGATCTGCCCGCTCTGCAGCGGGGCCTCCGGGATGCGGTGGCGCGTCTGGATGATCGTCGCCTCGTCGGTCGCCTCGCAGGTGCGGGCATCGGCCGTGCGCTCGAAGAACTTGCGGATCGAGACGGCGTTGGTGGTGTCGTCGGCGCCCTGATCGATCACCTTGAGCGTATCGGCCGGGCCGATGATCGCGGCGGTGATCTGGATGCCGCCCGTGCCCCAGCCGCGCGCCAGTGGCATCTCGCGGGAGCCGAAGGGCACCTGGTAGCCGGGCACCGCGACCGCCTTGAGCAAGGCGCGGCGGATCATCCGCTTGGTCTGCTCGTCGAGATAGGCGTAGTTGTAAGCCGGCTTCGCATCATCCGCCGGCATCTGATGGATTGTCATTCCGCAGCCTCCGGCATGGCGTCCTGTTCCTGCGCAAGCCGTTCTTCCCGCTCGCGGCGGATGCGGCGGATCAGTTCGAGCTCGCCCTGGAAATCGACATAGTGCGGCAGCTTGAGGTGCTCGACGAAGCCGGCCGCCTCGACATTATCGGCGTGATAGAGGACGAACTCGTCCTGCTGCGCCGGGTAGTTCGCCGCCTCGCCGAAATCGCGGGCCTTCAGGGCACGATCGACCAGCGACATCGACATTGCCTTACGCTCGCTATGGCCGAAGACGAGACCGTAGCCGCGGGTGAATTGCGGCGGCACCTCCTTCGAGCCCTGGAACTGGTTGACCATCTGGCATTCGGTCAGGGTGACGTCGCCGAGGTCGACGGCGAAGCCGAGTTCCTCCGGCACGAACTCGACCGCGACCTCGCCGACGCGGACCTCGCCGACGAAGGGATGCGTGCCGCCGAAGCCGCGCTGCACGGAGTATCCGAGGCCGAGCAGGAAGCCCTCGTCGCCACGCGCCATGGATTGCAGGCGGACATCGCGATCGGCCGGGAAGGAGACGGGATCGCGCGTCAGATCGAAGGGCCGCGGATCGCCTTCAGGCGGCTCTTCCGCTTCCATCAGGCCTTCGGCGCCTAGGATGTCGGGCACGCGCGGCATCGTGGCGTCGAGCGGCGTCGGGGCCGAGCGGGGCGCGGCCCCGCCGCCCTCGTCCATCAGGGCGAAGTCGAACAGTCGATGCGTGTAGTCGTAGGTCGGGCCGAGCACCTGCCCGCCGGGCAGATCCTTGTAGGTCGCCGAGACCCGGCGGCGGATCGCCATCTGGGCGGTATCGACCGGCTCGGAGGAGCCGAAGCGGGGCAGGGTGGTGCGATAGGCGCGCATCAGGAAGGCGGCCTCGATCACGTCCCCCTGCGACTGCTTCAATGCGAGCGCGGCGAGGTCCTGATCGTAGAGCGAGCCTTCGTTCATCACGCGGGCGCAGGCCAGCGCCTGCTGCTCGCGGATCTGGGCCACCGAAATTTCCGGCACGGTCGGGTCACCCCGGCGCGCCTCGGCGACGAGGTCATGCGTGGCGAGGATGGCGGCCTCGCCGCCTTTCACTGCGACATACATCAGCGAGCCTCCTCAACTTGCGTCGAGCGCGGCAGGCCGAGCATGCCGTCGCCATGGGCCAGCACGACATCGACGCCGAGCGGATACAGCGCGCCGTTCTCGTGCAGTTCGTCGGCGAAGCCCGGGCGCAGGCCCTGCGGCGCGATGCTGCGCGTGCCGGGAATGCCAGGGCCGGCGAGCGCGAGGGCCGCGCCGCCCTCGAACGCCGAAACCTGCACGATCACGGTGGTGGAGCGGTCGGGGAACTGGTCCGTGCCGAGGTTGAAGGCGGAGAGCTTGGGCTCGCCCGCCGCGCCGTCGAGCACCGCGAAGGCGGCCGCGGCGGGATCGTCGACGAGGGCGGCGCCGCAATGGAAGCGCAGCCAGGCGCCGGCCGGGCCGTTGCGCAGGGTTGCCGGCAGCCAGACCGGGGTCTCGTAGTCGGCCAGCGTCAGCAAGGCGGTCGCCGTTGCAGCCGTCAGGCCCTCCGGCGGGGTGAGCCCGGCCGCGACGCGCTGCAGCGTGCCGGGTTCGGAGAGGGCGGCGAGCAAGGCGCGGAAGGCGGCCTGCGACTGGAAGACCGGCTCGGAGAAGCCGGGGGCGATCATCGCTTGGGTCGACATCACGAGCCCCGCACCAGCGTGAAGAAGTCCACCTTGGTCGCCGCTGCCTTGCGCGAGGCGAGGTCGCGGGCGGCAGCCTGCTGCGCGGCCAGGGCGGCGACGCCGTCATGCAGGCCGCCTTCGGTCTCGTCCTGAAGCCGGGCGTCCAGCAGGGCGGCGAGGCGCGCCTTCCGGCCATCGCGGCCGAGCGCATAGGAGAAGCCCATACGGCCGGTCGAGAGACGCACGACGCATCGCGTCACCGTGGCCTCGCCGAGGTTGAAGCGGCGGCCGGCGCCACCGGCGCGGCCCTCGACCATCACCGTGCCGGTTTCCGGGGCCTTGAGGATTTCATGGGCGGGCGGATCACCGAGCAGGCGTTCGATCTCGGCGCGGGAGGCGCGGGCGAGCGTCGCCATCCAGCTTTGTCTCATGGTCTTCTGGCTCATCGGCGCGGGCTCGCTGGTCAGTTCAGAATGTCTAGACTATGCTAGGGAAGTTGATGGCAAAGGTCTATACTTTTCGGAAGACATTTTGATGACGGACGCAGCAATCGCGGAGCGGGATGGCGGCACGGCCTGGCGACGCATCGCCGACGAACTGGCCGATGCGATCTCGCGCGGCGACTACAAGCTTGGCGACACGCTGCCGGCCTCGGTGGCGCTGGCAGAGCGCTATGGCGTGCATCGGCACACCGTGCGGCAGGCGTTCCGCCACCTCGCCGACCAGGGGCTGGTGACGGTTTCACGCGGACGCGGGACGCAGGTGACGGCGCCGCGCCTGCCTTATCCGATCGGCCGGCGCGTCAGCATGCGTACCAATATGGGCAAGCTCGGCATCACCGGGACAAGCCGCATGCTCTCGGCGGAGACTGTGGTGGGCGAGGCGGCGGCCTGCGCGGCACTCAAGCTGAAGACCGGGACGCCGCTCTGGTGCGTGCGGGGCGTGAGCCTGGCCGACGGCGTGCCGATGGGCACCGGCACGCACTGGCTCGCGGTCGAGCGCTTCCCGGATTTCGACAAGGCCTATCGCGAGGCCGCCGGTTCGATCACCGCGGCCTTCAAGGCCTATGGCATCACGGACTACGTGCGCCTGTCGACGCGGTTGACGGCGCGGCTCGCCGATGAAGGCGAGGCCGAACTGCTCGAGATCGCGCCCGAGGCTGCCGTGATGATCTCGACGGCGGTCGATGCGCTGCCGGACCTGACGCCGGTCCATCTCGTTTCGAGCGTCTTTGCCGCTGAGCGCATGGAGATGGTGATCGAGCCGTTCGGGGATTGAGAAGGACCGCTGTCCTCGTCATGGTCGGGCTTGTCCCGACCATCCATGCCTTCATTGGTCGAGATAGTGTTCAAGACGTGGATGCCGGCCGCAAGGGCGAGCATGACGACCTGCATGCCTTGATCTTTTTCCGGGTTCTTCTCCGCCCTCAGTTCGCGCGCTTGCCGATGATGGCGAAGCGGAGCTTGCCGGAGAGGAAGTCGATGGCGGAGACGGCGGCGAGGATCAGCAGGATCAGGAAGGAGACCTGCTGCCATTCCAGCGTGCGGATGGTCTCGGCGAGATAGAGGCCGATGCCGCCGGCGCCGACGATGCCGATGATCGTCGAGGACCGCGTGTTCGACTCGATGAAGTAGAGCACCTGGCTGGCGATGACCGGCAGCACCTGCGGCAGCAGGCCGAAGCGGATCACGTGCGCCTTGCCGCCGCCCACGGAGGCCACGCCCTCGACCGGCTTGCGGTCGGCGGCCTCGATCGCCTCGGAATAGAGCTTGCCGAAGGCGCCGAGATCGCTGGTCATGATCGCGAGCATGCCGGCGAAGGGCCCCAGGCCCACGACATTGACCCAGATCAGCGCCCAGATCAGCGCGTCGACGCCGCGGACCGTATCGAGGGAGCGGCGGGCGAAGAAGTGCACCACGCGGTTGGCGACGACGTTGCGCGCCGCGATGAAGCCGAGCGGCAGGGCGAGTACCGCGGCGAGCACCGTGCCGAGGAAGGCGATGGCGATGGTCTCGAACAGCGCCTTCACGAAGATCAGGGCTCGCGCCCAGGAGCCGGGATCCGGCGGCAGCATAAGCACGACGAAGGAGCCGAGATTGCCGAAGCCGGAGAGGATCTTCCAGAGCGAGGTCTCGAGCGTCGAGAGGCCGTAGACGAAGAAGCCGAGCAGGGCGGCGATGGTGCCGAGGGTGGCGAGCCTGGTCCTGAGGGAACCGCGGATCGCCGCAGCATGCCGGTTCAGGATGTCGGCGCGCTCGGCGGTGGTGAGGGCGAAGCTCATCGGCCGTGCTCCAGGCTGAGGAGGGCGTGGCGCAGCCGCTCGGTGCCGTAGTCGATCAGCATCACCGTGACGATGATCAGCAGCAGGATGGCGCTGACATCGGTGAAGTAGAATTTCCGGATCGCCTCGATGAGGTCCTGGCCGATGCCGCCGGCGCCGACGAAGCCCATGATCGAGGCGCCGCGCACATTGATCTCGAAGCGCAGCAGCGCATAGCTCGCGAAGTTGGAGAGCACCTGCGGCACCACGGCGAAGCGTACGATCTGCCACCAGCTGCCGCCCGAGGCAGTGACGCCGTCGACGGGCTTGAGGTCGATATTTTCGACCACCTCGGAGAACAGCTTGCCGAGCGCTCCCATGGTGTGGATCGCGATGGCGAGCACGCCCGGCAGCGGGCCGAGGCCGAAGGCGATGACGAAGATCAGCGCGAAGACGATCTCGGGAACAGTGCGGCAGAATTCGAGGAAGCGGCGGACGGCAAAGCGCAGCCAGGGCGCGCGACCCAGGTTCGCGGCGGCGGCGAAACAGAAGAGGAAGGCGCCGGCGGCGCCGAGGATCGTGCCGACATAGGCGATGAGGATGGTCTGCCAGAGCAGCTTCAGCCAGCCCTTGAGCCCCCAGTACCATTCGGCGAGGTCGGAGCCGAGGCTGGCGAGCCGGAGCGTCGGCAGCGTCTCGTAGATGTATTTCGGGAAGCGGTGGATGTTCTCGAAGAACCTGGCGAGATCGACCTCGGCGCCGCGCGCCGACAAGAGCACGCAGGCGAGGAAGACGACGATACCGATGATCGCCTGGCGGCGCTTGGCCGAGGCGGCCTGCCGATAGGTCTCGGCATGGGCCCGGATGGCCGGGTCGTTGCGGTCGATCGCGAGGGTCATGAAATTTTGAGTCCGTTGCCGATCAGGCGCGGGGAACCCCTCTCCTGTAAGGAGAGGGGCAGGGGTGAGGTGTAGGCCAGAGATCGTTGGCCTGAACGCAGGGGCGGAGAGGTTTCACGCCGCTGGTTCTTCGGCCTACCCCTCACCCTGCCCTCTCCCTATGGGAGAGGGTTCCCCGCGCATGATGACAGCGGGGCGTGAGGGGCGAAGGACGTTACGACGACTTCTTCTTGCGGAGGTCGTCGACGAACTTGTTGAGGTCGATGATCGGGTCGTAGGCCTTGTTGTCGACGGCGACGAGCGGGCCCTGCTTGCCTTCATAGATCTTGTCGAAGGCGGCCTTGTCCTTGGTGGCGAGGTTCAGCACCGCGTCGCGGATCTTGGCCTTGAGGTCTTCCGGCAGCTCGGTGAGATAGGCCATCGGCGAGTTCACGATCTGCTCGGACTTGTAGATGATCCGGAAATCGTCGGCCTTGACCATGTTCTTGCGAGCCATGCGCTGCAGGTTCGACTCCTGCTCGTCGTTCCACCAGTTGGCGGCGACATCGACGGTGCCCTGCTGCAGGGCGATGATCGCGTTCTCGTGGCTGCCGGTATAGACGACCTTCGAGAAGAAGGTTTCCGGCTCGATCTTCATGCCGTTCAGCGCAAAGCGCGGGACGTTGTTGCCGGAGGTGGAGTTCGGGTCGACGAGGCCGAGATTCTTGCCCTTGAGATCCTCGACCTTCTGATAGGGCGAGTCCTTCTTCACGTAGAAGACCGAGTGATAGCCCTTGGTGCCGTCGAGGTTGGTCTCGATCGCGAAGGCATCGACCTTGGCGCCGGTCATGCGGGCGCGGGCGAAGGAGGACGGGCCGTAGGAGGCGATGTGGATGTTGCCGGTGCGCTGGCCCTCGATGATCGCGGCGTAGTCGTTGGCGATGCGCAGCGTGACCTTGGTGCCGAGTTCCTTGGCGAGATACTGCACGAAGGGGGTGTAGCGCTCGGTGACGCCGGAGGCGTTTTCGGAGGGGATGATGGCGAAGACGAGCTCGGGATACTTCGCCTTCCAGTCCTGGGCGAAGGCCGGGGCCGCGGTGAGCGCGAGGCCGGCGACGGCGAGCTTGAGGGTATGACGACGGGTCAGCATCGATGTGCTCCTGGTTGCAGTCGTAGTCGGGATGGTCTTCTCGCGGCGACGGCCTTCAGGCCGGTCCGGCGATCTCGCGAAGTCAGGCGGTCTTCTGGCGGGCGCGCTTCGCTTCGGAAGCGGCGATGGCGTCGAGCGCGTCCAGCGCCTCGGCGCCGGCATCCTTGGCCTCGATGCCGTAGAGTTCGGCCGCGACCTCACGGGTCAGGGCCTGCGGCACGTCGTCGAAGACGACCTTGCCTGCGGACATGCCGATCAGCCGGTCGCAATACTTCGCGGCGATGTCGAGGTCGTGCAGGTTGCACATCACGGTGATGCCGTCCTCGCGGTTGATGCGGAACAGCGCGTCCATGACGACCTGGGTGTTGCGCGGGTCGAGCGAGGCGATCGGCTCGTCGGCGAGGATGATGCGCGGCTCCTGGACGAGCGCGCGGGCGATGGCGACGCGCTGCTGCTGCCCGCCGGAGAGCGTCTCGGCCCGCTGCGCGAGGAGGTGCCCCATATCGAGACGCTCGAGCGCCGCAATGGCACGGATCTTGTCGTCCTCGGAGAAGCTCTTGACCAGGGTCAGCGCGGCCGAGCGATGATTGAGGCGGCCGAGCAGCACATTGGTCAGCACGTCCAAGCGGCCGACGAGGTTGAACTGCTGGAAGATCATCGCGGTGTCGCGACGCCAGCGCCGCAGCGAGCCGCCCTTCAGCGCCGTGACGTCCTGCTCCTCGCAGACGATGCGGCCGGAGCTCGGCTCGGCCAGCCGGTTGAGCATGCGCAGCAGCGTCGATTTGCCGGCTCCGGAGCGGCCGATCACGCCGACCATCTCCCCCTTGGGGATCGAAAGCGAGACATTGTCGACAGCATTCTTGTCGCCAAAGCGCTTGGTCAGGGCTTCGATACGCAGCATGGATCTCGGTTCTCGGGCACGGTACGGGCGTGAGCGCAGCCCCGCCC
>NZ_JBIWYK010000045.1:0-12252 GCF_044752385.1 Allobosea sp. CER48
ATCGCGGCCGCAGCAGCGGCACGACAACACGCCGGCATTGAGCGTGGCATCGCAATAGGGACAGTTGAACTGGTCCTGCACGGAGATCTCACGCCTGTGGGGCAAGCCGCGCTCAGAGCCATGTCCGCCCGGTTAAATCAAGTTATTTGGCCTGCTTACCTTGCGAAACTTTAGTATAAGTCAGCGTTGCTGCCATATAGGCGTGAAGCTTTCGCCGGTCAGACCGGCCTCATAGCCTTGAAGGTCATCCGATGCGGGTTGTGGCCGAAATTCGCCGGCCGCTGCACGTCGCTGAAACCGGCTTCTCCGATCAGTTCGGAGATCGCTTCTGGCGTGTAGGTCGAGAGCCCGTATTGCGCCCTGAGCTTGCGGTAGTCGGAGAAGGCCGTGCGCACGAGGCCGGCAAGCGCCGCCGCCAGGAAGCCGCCGCGCCAGGCGAAGGCGAGGAGTTGCGAGGCATCGGTCAGCGGGCTGACATTCGGGGGGATGACGTCGGCGATGACGAGTTGTCCGCCGGGTTTCAGCTTCCCCCGCCAGGTCTTGAGCAAAGCTTTCAGCTCGTCGCGCGCGAGGTACTGGACCAGCGAATTGGCGACGACGAGGTCGAGCGAGGCCTCAGGCAGGGCCTCGACCTCCTCCGGAGAGACTACCGTGACGTTGTCCTTGCGGCCGAACTGGGCACGCAGCTTCTCGCGCACGTTCGGTGCCGCTTCGCAGAGATAGAGCCTGCCGCAGGCCGAGGCGACACGGGCGGCGTCAAGCGCCTCGCCGCAGCCATGGTCGAGGACGATCGCGTCGGCCGCGGGCACATGGCTGATCAGATCGCTCGCGATGGCGCGGTAGTGCAGTGCCTTGTGGCGCGGCGAGACGTAGATGGAGTGTTCGCCGTTCCAGAAATCACGCCAGGACATGGGCCGTATCGATCCTCGGGGCCGTCAGCGGCCGTCGCCCGATGACTAGACGCAAGCGACCGGCCTTCGCAACAGGCGGGGTTTCGAGGCGCGCCGGTTTCCGCTTTAGTCAGGGTGCTGCCGGCGAGTCGGCGGCGCGAGACCGGAGACATCGATGCTGCTGCTGCCGCGATTGCTCAAAGGGTTCGTCCGGCAGGGGCGCCTGGCCGTCATCACGCCGGACGGCAAACGCCATGTCTTCGGGCCGGGGCCGTCAGACATGCTGTTCGCCGGCGTGCGCAAGGTGGCGCCTGCCGTGACCGTGCGCTTCCATGACGACCGCATCGAGCGCGAGCTCTTCCTCAATCCCGAGCTCGCCCTGGCCGAAGGCTATATGGATGGCCGGATCGATTTCGAGGAAGGCACGATCCACGACCTGCTGACCCTGTTCTGGCTGCAACGCAAGGAACTGCGCAAGCATCCGCTGCAGAAGGCCATCCGGCAGGTGCGCTTCCGCATCCGGCGCTGGCGCATGCACAATCCGCTCGGCCTCGCGGGCAAGAAGGTCAAGCACCACTACGACATCCCGACGGACTTCTACCGGCTCTGGCTGGACGAGACGATGACCTATTCCTGCGCTTACTGGCATGCGCCGGACGTAGGATTGGAGAACGCTCAACAGGCCAAGCTCCGGCACATCGCAGCCAAGCTCAAGATCGAGCCGGGGATGCGGGTTCTCGACATCGGTTCGGGCTGGGGCGAGCTGGCGATCTACCTGGCCAAGGCCTGCGGGGCGCAGGTGACTGGCCTCAACGTCTCGCCGGACCAGATGGCGGCGGCGCAAAAGCGGGCCCAGGCGGCCGGGGTCGGCGATGTCGTGACCTTCGTCAACAAGGACTATCGCGAACTCACCGGCAGCTTCGACCGCATCGTCTCCGTCGGCATGATGGAGCATGTCGGCGTCGCCCATTACGGCGAATATTTCGAGAGGATCCGCGACCTCCTGGCGCCGGACGGGATCGCGCTGGTCCACTGCATCGGCCGCGCCGGGCCGCCCGGCTTCACCGGGCCGTTCTTCGAGAAGTACATCTTCCCGGGCGGCTATGCGCCCGCATTGTCGGAGGTGTTCGCGGCTGTGGAGCAAACCGGGCTCTGGTCCTCGGACTGCGAGTTCTGGCGGCGGCACTACCACTGGACGCTTGAAGCCTGGCGCGAGCGCTTCATGGCCAAGCGCGAGGAGGTTGTTGCGATGATGGGCGAGCGCTTTGCGCGGATGTGGGAATTCTACCTTTGCGCCTGCTCGATCTCCTTCGATATCGGCGGCGACATGGTGTTCCAGCTCCTGCTCGGGCCGCACAAGAGCGCCGTCCCGATCATCCGCGACTACATCGCCGATGACGAGAAGGCGCTCGCGGCGAAGGGCTTCTAGCTCAGCGCTTCAGGTTCACGATCACGACCCCGGCCAGCGCCATCGCGCCGCCGATCAGGCCGAAGACCGTCGGGATTTCTCCGAGCCAGAGGAGGCCGATCAGCATCGCCATCGGCGGCACTGCGTACTGGAAGTTCGAGGCGCGCGCGGCGGGCAGGCGCGACAGCGTGATCGCCCAGGTGCCGTATGCGATCAGGCTCGGCACGACGGCGAGATAGGCCACCGACCAGAAGGAGGTGGCGGGGGCGACCTGAGCCTGTGCGACGGCCGAAGGCAGGAAGGGCAGCAGCACGAACCCGCCGATCGCCATGTTCCAGGCCGCGACATGCAACGGCTTGTAGCGGGCGAACAACGGCTTCTGCACCACCGTGGTTATGGCGTTGCAGAAGGCGGCGCCGAGGATCAGCATCACGCTCATGCCGATCTCGACATCGAGCCCCTTTCCGAGCGCGATGACGCCGATGCCGGCGAAGGAGAGCGCGGTGCCGAGCCAGGCGGTCAGGCTGAAGCGCTCGCCCAGGATCATCATGGCGAGCACTGCCGTCATGATCGGGTTGGTGTTGATGATGAACGCGGCAGGGCCTGCCGGGACGACGCGCTGGCCGAAATTCAGCAGCAGGGCGTAGCCGGCGATGAAGATCACGCCGCCGACGAGGAAGCGCCAGATGTCGCCGAGTTCGGGCAGCTTTGCGCGCGTCGCGACGAGGAAGAGGGCAGCCGGTGCCCCGGCGAGCGCGAAGCGCAGCGCGGCCATCTCGGCCGGGCCGAAGCCGGCGAGCCCGGCGCGGATCGCCGGGAAGGAGGAAGCCCAGGCCATGACCGTGAAGGTGACGGTGAAGACCAGCGTCGGGTCGAGGCGCTGTGAACCGGAGGCGGTCAGCGCGGGAGAGGCGCAGCTTGGGGAAGACATGGCGTCGATCCATCGATGACGAAAGGTTGCTTCCGATAGACGCCTCGGCGAGCTGATTGACAAACGAACAATTCGCGCATGAGCTGTGAGGATGGATCACAGCTCGAACCTGCCGCCGCTCGATACCCTCCGGGCCTTCGAGGCCGCGGCGCGCACCGGCAGCTTCTCCTCGGCGGCCGAGGCGCTGAACCTGACGCATGGCGCGGTCAGCCGGCAGATCGCCAAGCTCGAGCATTGGCTGGGCCTGCGCGTCTTCCTGCGCCAGGCACGCGGCGTCTCGCTGACGCCGGAGGGCCAGCGTCTGCTCCAGCGCACCCAGGAGGCCTTCGCGCTGATCGCCGACACGTCGGAACGCTGGCGCGAGGCGCGCGGTGCCTCGGTCGTGCGGGTCAGTGCGCCGCCCTCGGTGTGTGCGCTCTGGCTGATGCCGCGGCTCGCGGTGCTGGAGGCCGGCATCCCGTCATTGCGGATCGTGCTGCAGGTCGAGCATCGCAAGGTGGATTTTGAGGAGGAAGGTGTAGACCTCGGGATACGTTGCGGGCGTGGCGGCGCGCCGGACCGGCTTTCGCTGAAGCTGTTCGAGGAGTGGTGCTTCCCGATCGCCTCGCCGAAGCTCGCAGCCATGATCGGAGAGGGCGCGCCCGAGCGCCTGCTGGCGCAGCCCCTGATCCATGACTCGGATGCCGCCGGCTGGAAGGCCTGGTTCGCTGCGCAGGGGCTCGATTACAGGCCGCGCCCGCAGGACCGGCGCTTCGAGGACTACAACCTGGTGCTCGACGCTGCCGCGCATGGTCTCGGCATCGCCCTGGCGCGTCCGCCACTGGCCCGCGAGCAACTGACGGCAGGGCGGATCGTCAGGGTCGATGCGCGTGAGGCCCTGAACCCGGTGTCCTATTGGCTCGATCGGCCGCTCGGTGCTCTGCGCCCCTCGGCCGCGGCGCTCGCCGAGCGGATTGCACGGGAGGCCGGGGCAACGCCGGCTGACGTCGAGGCGTTCTTGAGCAGGGAAGCGAGGGCGGCCTGACCACCTGCCGTCATGCGCGCGGTGCGGCGAGCAGCCACGTCTTGGACGCCGCACTGCATCGCTGAAAGGGAGGATGGTCGGGACAAGCCCGACCATGGTGACGCGGCCTTCCTAGCGCAGGCTATGCCGCGGAGCGGCAAACTCCCCGCGCTGGCTTGCGCGCGCCATCTCGAAGCTGTCGGCGATGCGGCGCGCCCGGACGATGAAGGCCTCCGCGATATCGGGCGGGCAGACCTCGTGCGCGGTGATCTCGAACAGGTCGAGCCAGCGGTCGAAATGCTGGCCCTCCAGCGGCAGGATGAGGTGCGGACGCATCGGGCGGCCGTTGTAACGGCCGGTGCGCAGCATCACGCCGCTCCAGAAATCGGTGATCTTGCCGATATGCTCGTCCCAGTCCTCGACGGCACCCGCGAAGACCGGGCCGATCAGCTTGTCCTGTCGCGCCCTCGCATAGAAGGTGCGGACCAGTTCGGCGATCATCGGTTCGCGCAGGTCGGGATGGGCGGCACCCGGACGGGTGAGGGGATTGTCGGTCATCGCAGGGACGTTCGCGTTTCCTGTATTCTCGTCGGCGCAGCGGGCGAAGGCTAGGCCTGTGCCGCCGCTGCGACCTTGTGAGGCAGGTCCGGGGTCGCATCGCCCGCCTGCAGGTGGCCGTGCTCCAGGAAGAGCCGCATCTCCTCGGCCAAAGCGAAGAAGCGGTCCCGCACCGCCTTGGCATGCGGGTTGGCGCGCTCGATCGCCATGAAGACGTTGGGCGCATCGTAGCGAACCATCTCGGTCGCCTGCATCAGGTGGTCGAAGCTCGCGGTCGTCATCGTGCGGGGCAGGGGCTCCATGCGGACCAGGATCTTGGCGATCAGATGGGTAAGGCCCTGCACCATAGCAACCTCGCGGTCATGGGCGTCGGCCGTGGTCACGATCACCTTCAGCTTGAGGACGCGGCGCAGGAAGGCAGCGATGCGTGGCGTGCTCTCGCCGCGGATCGGGCAGAGCGCGATCTTGAGGCCGGTGAGGCCGTCGCGGGCGCTTTGCGGGCCGAAAAGCGGGTGCGTGCCGATGATCTCGACGTCGTCGGGCAGCTCCGCCTCCATCGCCCGGGCAGGGCCGATCTTGACCGAGCCGACATCGAGCACGATGGCGCCTGCCTTGAGATGAGGGCGCAGCGCCGCGATCGCCTCGGGAATCGCCGGGACGGGCACGGCGAGGACCACGAGATCGCAGGCTGCGACCTCCATGGCGCTGGCCGGCAGAAGGCCCCTGCCTGACGGGGCCGGCACGGGCGGATTTCCCGGGTCGCAGACGCGCAAGGCGAAGTGCGGCTGAAGATGGTTGGCCATCAGCTGCCCGAAGGCGCCGAAGCCCATGATGCCGATGGTGGAGACGGTTTTGATTTTCGAAGACATCGCTCTGGTCCGGTGGGAGCCGCGATGCCGGGTGATCTGCCTGAATTCAACCGCCAGCGCGGCGGTTGAACATGGGAATGCCACCGCCTCTATGAGGACGGGGCGTAATAGCCGTGAAGGAAGGCGATTAGGCTGATCATGTGCCGCTTAAAGCGCGACGGGCCGGCCCTTGTCAATCGAGCGGCGGCGAATAGTCGGTCGGCGTCAGCGTCCGGTCCTCGATGGCACCGACCATGTCGCCATGTTCGATCCTGGTGACGCGCTTGATCTCGCTCCACTCCGGATCCGCCATGAAGCTCGTCCAGGATTTTGTCTTCGTCTCGACGTTCGGCCAGGCGAGGATATAGGCGAATTCGATGCGGCCGGCGCTCGCCGTTTCCCACATGGCCACGATCCTGAAGCCGTGACGGGTCATGATGCGGGCGGCGTGGTCGCGGAAGCGGGCATGGAAGGCCGCCTTGTTGCGCTCGAAGATCTCGTAGATGCGCAGCTGGTGGATCATGCCCGTCTCCCTTCGTCGAGGCGGCGTTCAGGCCGCCTTCTTGCCCTTCTCCGCCACCATCAGCTCGACGAAGCGGTTGAAGAGGTAGTGGCTGTCCTGTGGGCCGGGCGAGGCCTCCGGATGGTGCTGGACGCTGAAGGCCGGGCGATCGGTCAGCGCGATGCCGCTGTTCGAACCGTCGAAGAGAGACACATGGGTCTCGACCGCATTCGCCGGCAGGCTCGCCGGATCGACGGCGAAGCCGTGGTTCATCGAGACGATCTCGACCTTGCCGGTTGTCTTGTCCTGCACCGGGTGGTTGGCGCCGTGATGGCCCTGCTTCATCTTCATGGTCTGGCCGCCGATCGCGAGGGCCATCATCTGGTGGCCAAGGCAGATACCGAAGGTCGGGACCTTCCGGTCGAGCAGTTCCTTGATCACCGGGACGGCGTATTCGCCGGTCGCGGCCGGGTCGCCCGGGCCGTTGGAGAGGAAGATGCCATCGGGATTGAGCGCCAGGATTTCCTCGGCTGTCGCGGTCGACGGGACGACCGTGACGTCGCAGCCGGCCTTGGCGAGCAGGCGCAGGATGTTGCGCTTCACGCCGTAGTCGATGGCGACGACCTTGTGGGTTGTCGCCTCGCGCTTGCCGTAGCCCGCCGGCCAGACCCAGGGGGTCTCGTCCCAGTCGTAGCGCTGGGCGGCGGTGACGAGCGGCACGAGGTCGAGGCCGGCCATGGAGGGCAGTTCCGCGGCCTGCTTCTTCAGCCGCTCGATGTCGAAGACGCCGTCCGGGCTGTGGGCGAGGACGGCATTCGGCATGCCATTGTCGCGGATCAGCGCTGTCAGCGCACGGGTGTCGACGCCGCAGATGCCGACGATGTTGCGGGCCTTCAGCCAGGCATCGAAATGGCGGTTGGCACGCCAGTTCGAGGGCTCGGTGATGGCGGCATGCAGCACGCAGCCGCGCACGCCGGAGGAGGCGGCGGCGTTCACCGTCTCGGTGTCTTCCTCGTTCACGCCGACATTGCCGACATGCGGGAAGGTGAAGGTGATGATCTGCCCGGCATAGGACGGGTCGGTCAGGATTTCCTGATAGCCGGTCATCGCCGTGTTGAAGCAGACCTCGCCGGGCGCTTCGCCGATGGCGCCGAGGCCGAAGCCTTCCAGCACCGTGCCGTCCGCGAGCACGAGGAGTGCGGTCGCGCGTGGTTCGGTCCAGCCGCTGTCGGCGGGGTTTCCTTCGGAAGCGGTCATGTCTATGTCTCGGTCCAGGCCGCGCCAGCGGCAGAATGCGGGGGCGGGGTTGCAGAAATCCACTCCGCCGGTCTGGAACGCGAGCCATAAAGAGCCGGGCGCTGCCCGTCAATCGAGGCAGGCGCAGGCCGCACACGAGAAAAAGGAACAACAACGATGACGAGCCTGCGCGAGCGCTTCATGGGCGATCTGAAGGAAGCGATGAAGGCCGGCGAGAAGGGCAAGGTCGGCGCGATCCGCCTGATCCAGGCGGCGCTGAAGGAGAAGGACATCGAGGCGCGCGGCGCCGGCAAGGGCGAGGCCACGGCCGAAGAAATCCTCGGCGTGCTCCAGAAGATGATCAAGCAGCGCCAGGAATCGATCGCGATCTACGACGCCAACAACCGCCCCGAGCTCGCCGAGGGCGAGCGCATCGAGGTTGCCGTGATCTCGTCCTACCTGCCCAAGCAGATGTCGGACGACGAGGTGAAGGCTGCTATCGACAAGGCCATCGCCGAGACCGGCGCGACAGCCGTCAAGGACATGGGCAAGGTCATCGGGGTGCTGCGCGGCGCCTATGCCGGCCAGATGGATTTCGGCAAGGTCAGCCCGATGGTGAAGGCAGCGCTCGGCGGCTGAGAAACCGCCGGAGTGCCGTCGTCACGGCCTCTGTGAATCACGGTTGAAAGCCAGCTGCCGGCATGAACGGCGGTTGGCTTTCGGCCTTTGCAGGTCCACATAAGATCGATGAAATTCCCGCCCTCCGTCCTTGATGAGATCAAGGCGCGGCTGCCTGTCTCGGCGGTCGTGGGCAAGCGCGTGCGTCTGCAGAAGGCCGGGCGCGAATGGAAGGGGCTCTCGCCTTTCAATGCCGAGAAGACGCCCTCATTCTTCGTCAATGACCAGAAGGCGTCGTTCTTCGATTTTTCCTCGGGCAAGAACGGCGACATCTTCAAGTTCGTGATGGAGACCGAGGGGCTCTCCTTTCCCGAGGCGGTCGAGAAACTCGCTGCCGAAGCCGGTGTCATCCTGCCGAAGATCACGCAGGAGGCGCAGGTCCAGGAGGAAAAGCGCAAGGGGCTCCACGAGGTCGTGGAGCTCGCCGCGCAGTTCTTCGAGGCCCAGCTGATGGGCGATCGTGGCGGAGGTGCCCGGCGCTACCTTGCGACGCGCGGCCTGGATGGCGAGGCGCGCACGCGTTTTCGCCTCGGCTACGGGCCGGTCGACCGCTTCGCGCTGCGCGACCATCTCGCCGGCAAGGGCGTGCCGGCCGAGCTCATGATGGAAGCGGGATTGCTCGTGCATGGCGAGGAGATCGCCGTGCCCTACGACCGCTTCCGCGATCGCGTGATGTTCCCGATCCATGATCCGCGGGGGAGGGTGATCGCCTTCGGCGGGCGGGCGATGAGCGCGGAAGTTGCGGCGAAGTACCTGAACTCGCCGGAGACGCCGCTCTTCCACAAGGGCCATCTCCTGTTCAACCATCACAACGCCCGCAAGGCGGCGCATGACACCGGGCAGGTGATCGTGGTCGAGGGCTATGTCGACGTCATCGCCATGTCGCTCTCCGGCTATCCGCAGACGGTGGCGCCGCTCGGCACCGCCCTGACCGAGGGGCAGCTCGGGCTGCTCTGGCGCATGGCGGACGAGCCCGTCATCTGCCTCGACGGCGACAAGGCCGGGCGCAAAGCCGCAAGCCGCGCCATCGATCTGGCCCTGCCGCTGCTGGAGCCGGGAAAGTCGCTCTCATTCGCGCTGCTGCCGGACGGGCAGGATCCCGACGATCTCGCCCGCTCGGGCGGGCGGCAGGCGATTGCGGAGGTGCTCGCCGCGGCGCGTCCGCTGGTCGACATGCTCTGGCAGCGCGAGGTCGAGGCCGGCCCGCTCGATACGCCCGAGCGCCGCGCGGCCTTCGAGCGCCGCCTGAAGGAGCCGCTGGCCGAGATCCGCGACGAGACGACCCGCAAGCATTATCGCCGCGAGATGGACGAGCGGCTGGCTCAGCTCTTTGCCAGCGCGGCCCCGCCCCGCCCCGAGCGCGGCGGCGGGAGCGGCAATTTCCAGCGCGGCAGAGGGGCGCCCGCGCGCGGCGGCGGCCGGCCGATGCCGTCCTGGGCCGGTCCGTTGCGGGCTTCGAGCGCGCTGACGCAGTCGCGCCTGATCGCGAAGGTCAGGGGCGAGGACCAACGCGAGGCCTTCATCCTGCTCGCGCTGGCGAGCCATCCCGACCTGATCCTGCGCTGTGCCGACGAGATCGCCGAGCTGTCGCTCGATGGCCCGGCGGCCGAGCGCTTCCGGCAGGCGCTGCTCGATGCGGTGGAGGACAAGCTCGATCTGGAGACGCTGGCGAATCGGCTGGCGCAGCAGCGCGTCAAGGAGGCGAGGAGCCAGCTGATGGCCGTCACCGGACCGGCCGAGCGGCGCAAGCTGTCGCAAGATGCTGATCCTGAATCGGTTTTTGACTCGATTCATCAGGCCATCGTCTTGCATCATCGCGCGCGAACGCTAAATAGCGAGTTGAGAGCAGCCGAGCGTGCATTGGCTGACGATGCGACCGAAGCCAATTTCGCCTGGATCAAGGACGTGAAGGCCCGCCTCGAGGCAATCGAAGGCACCGAGGCCATGTCCGAGGATTGATAGCCCAGCGAATGGTGGACGCAGGTTCGATGCGCGCAAGCTGTTGGGTGGTTCACGATTCGTCAACGACGTCTGGTGCCATCTGCAAACCAATTGGGTGGGTGAGCGCGCCGGGCCTGCGGTCGCGCCGCCCTTTTATGCGTCGGTATATGACTTCGGTCATGGCCGGCGCGCGAGTGCGGAGCGCTGATTGATGGCGACGAAAGCGAGCGAACGGGAAAAGACCGATCAGGTCGCGCCGGATGCCCCCCCGACTACCGACGGCCCGTTGCTCGACCTGACCGATCAGGCCGTAAGGCGGATGATCAAGCTCGCGAAGAAGCGCGGCTATGTCACCTATGACGAACTGAACGAAGTGCTGCCCTCGGAGGAGTTCTCCTCCGAGCAGATCGAGGACGTGCTCGGCCAGCTCAGCGAGCAGGGCATCAACGTCGTCGACAACGAGGATCCGGAAGCGGCCGGCGAGGAGCGCGCCAACCGCAAGGATGCCGCCGGCGGTGACGACGACGAGGCCGAAGGCGGAGACCTGGTCGAGGCTTCGCGCCAGACGCTTCCGACCGAGACCAAGCGCAACCTCGAGCCGACCGAGCGCACCGACGACCCCGTGCGCATGTATCTGCGCGAGATGGGGTCGGTCGAGCTGCTCTCCCGCGAGGGCGAAATCGCCATCGCCAAGCGCATCGAGGCCGGCCGCGAGGCGATGATCGCCGGGCTCTGCGAGAGCCCGCTGACCTTCCAGGCCATCATCATCTGGCGCGACGAGCTGCTCGAAGCGAAGGTGCTGCTGCGCGACATTATCGATCTCGAAGCGACCTATGCCGGTCCCGACGGCAAGAACCCCGCCGCCGCCGGCGAGGAAGAGGGCGAGGAGGGCGAGCAGGCCGAAGCTCCGGAGGGTGAAGCCCCGCCGGAGATGGACGATGACGACATCGAGAACAACGTGTCGCTCTCGGCCATGGAGGCGGAGCTCAAGCCGCGCGTGCTCGAGACGTTCAACGCCATCGCCGACGACTACAAGAAGCTGCGTCGCCTGCAGGATCAGGACATCGCCAACAGGCTGGAGAACACAAAGCTCTCGCCGTCGCAGGACCGCAAGTACAAGAAGCTCAAGGACGACATCATCACGGCGGTGAAGTCCCTGTCGCTCAACAACAACCGCATCGAAGCGCTGGTCGAGCAGCTCTATGACATCAACAAGCGCCTGATCGGGCACGAGACGCGCCTGCTGCGCCTCGCCGAGACCTATGGCGTGGCGCGCGAGGACTTCCTCAAGCAGCATGTCGGTGGCGAGCTCGATCCCAAGTGGCTGCTGCGCGTTTCCAAGCTCGGTTCGCGCGGCTGGAAGGAGTTCGTCGCAGCGGAGAAGGACCGGATCAAGGACCTGCGCGAGGAGGTGCATACGCTCGCCTCCGAGACCGGCCTGGAGATCCAGGAGTTCCGCAAGATCGTGCTGATGGTCCAGAAGGGCGAGCGCGAGGCCCGGCAGGCGAAGAAGGAGATGATCGAGGCGAACCTGCGTCTCGTGATCTCGATCGCCAAGAAGTACACGAACCGCGGCCTGCAGTTCCTCGACCTGATCCAGGAAGGCAATATCGGCCTGATGAAGGCGGTCGACAAGTTCGAGTACCGCCGCGGCTACAAGTTCTCGACCTACGCGACCTGGTGGATCCGCCAGGCGATCACCCGTTCGATCGCCGACCAGGCCCGCACGATCCGCATCCCCGTCCACATGATCGAGACGATCAACAAGATCGTGCGGACCTCGCGCCAGATGCTGCACGAGATCGGCCGCGAGCCGACCCCGGAGGAGCTCGCCGAGAAGCTTGCCATGCCGCTCGAGAAGGTGCGCAAGGTCCTGAAGATCGCCAAGGAGCCGATCTCGCTCGAGACCCCGATCGGCGACGAGGAGGACTCGCATCTCGGCGACTTCATCGAGGACAAGAACGCGATCCTGCCGATCGACGCCGCGATCCAGTCGAATCTGCGCGAAACGACCACCCGCGTGCTCGCCTCGCTCACTCCGCGTGAGGAGCGCGTGCTGCGCATGCGCTTCGGCATCGGCATGAACACCGACCATACGCTCGAAGAGGTCGGCCAGCAGTTCAGTGTCACCCGCGAGCGCATTCGCCAGATCGAGGCGAAGGCGCTGCGGAAGCTCAAGCATCCGAGCCGCTCCAGAAAGCTCCGGAGCTTCCTGGACAACTGATACAAAAGGAAGGGCGCCATCGGCGCCCTTCTT
>NZ_JBIWYK010000046.1:0-12078 GCF_044752385.1 Allobosea sp. CER48
CCGGCGATGTCTCCCCCGGGCCACAGTCGCCAGCGGAAACGGCTTTTTCCATCTTTGGTTAACCATAAGCCGCAATGCCGCCACTTCGCCTTGATTTGGCAAGGTCTCGTTTAGGTTGACGCTTCATTGATGGCAGCAACGCCACGCCGTCCTGAAGCGCGCCGCCAAGAGATTTTGATCGCCCGGAGTTCAGCCATGATGACCACTCTTTTCGCCGGCGGCCGTTCGGTCCGCTTCGCCGCCGCCATCGCCGCGACGCTCGCGCTCGGCGCCTGCGCCAAGGACCAGAATGCCGACGGCTCGGGCTTCGGCGCCGGCGGCGCCGCCACACCCGGCAGCGCCCAGGACTTCGTCGTGAATGTCGGCGACCGCGTGTTCTTCGAGACCGATTCGACCGACCTGACCTCGACCGCCACCGCGACCCTCGACAAGCAGGCGCAGTGGCTGCAGCGCTATTCGCGCTACACCTTCACGGTCGAAGGCCATGCCGACGAGCGCGGCACCCGCGAATACAACTACTCGCTCGGCGCCCGCCGTGCGCAGACCGTGCGCGACTACCTCGCCTCTCGCGGCATCCCGTCGAACCGCATCCGCACCATCTCCTACGGCAAGGAGCGCCCGGTCGCGGTCTGCAACGACATCTCCTGCTGGTCGCAGAACCGCCGCGCCGTGACGGTGCTGGACGGCGCCGGCGGCGGCGCCCCGGGCGTCTGAACGTCCGATCTGCTCGAACAGGAAAGGCCCCGGACGGCATCGTCCGGGGCCTTTTCCGTATACGTGGCGGAGGCCCGCGACAGCGGCTGGGCCGCAGCCGGGGTCTTAGCCCGCGACCGTCGGGATCAGGCTCTTGGCCACGCCTTCGATGCGCTCGGCTGCAGCGACCAGCGCCTCGGCGGCCCGGTCCTCGACCTCGCTGAGCCGCCTGTCGGCAGCGCCGGCATCGCCCTGCGTCGCCGCGAGGTCGCCCTCCAGCTTCGCCAGCCGCTGCTTCAGTTCATGGACTTCGTCGGCCACCATCAGCGCCGCCATGACATGCAGCCGCATGTCGCCGATCTCGCCGAAGGCCTGCCGCATCTCGCCGATCTTCTCGTCATAGAATTGTGCCAGCCCTTCGAGATGGGCCTCCTCGCCCTCCCCGCATGCCATGCGGTAGGCCTTGCCGGAGATCGTGACATTGACTTGCGGCATCCGCCCTCCCTTCCGATCTAGCTCGCCTCGTGTTCACGCTCGGGTTCGGGCTCGGCCTCGGCAGGCTGCTGCGCCTGCACCCGCTCGATCACCGCGCCGATGACGTTCATCGCCCGCTGCAACCGCTGGTCGACATCGGCAGCGGCGGTCTCGACATGGCCGAGCCGCGCCATGGCGCCGTCGAGATCGGCCGCGAGCCGCGCCCGGTCGTCCTGCATGAGGGCCAGTTCGGTCTCGAGATTGCCCCGGCCGCGCTCGGCCTCGACCCGCCGCCGCGCCGCCGCCTCGAGCTGTCCGAGCGCACTGTCGAGGCGCGCCAGCGCATTGTCCAGCATCAGGCTAGCCACGGTCGCTCTCCTTTCAGGTCGAAGCAGGCTCCTACGATTCGTCGCCTGAATTTACAGCAGAATGCTGGAAAACAGGAATCGTCTCCGGGCCCGGAAACGCGACGGCACAAGGGCTTGCCCGGCGCGGCTGACGCACCGTCTGCGGAAAACCGCCCTAAAGCGGCCCCTGCGACCCTGAAAGCCGGGTTCCGCGAATTGACTCAAGGGGAGAGCCGGGCCTAATCCACCCGTCCTTTCAAAGCCGCCGAAAACGGCATCAAGACTGCCTTCCCACCTCGCCGGCCCGCCGTCGCGCAGGCCGGCCCGGCCCTCCCGCCCGTCCGACGGAGCCCTGTGAGACCATCATGACCAGCATCGACCGCGCCCAGCACGACAAGCTCGCCAATGCCATCCGTGGCCTGGCGATGGACGGCGTCGAGAAGGCCAAGTCCGGCCATCCCGGCCTGCCGATGGGCGCCGCCGATATCGCCGCGGTGCTGTTTACCCGCGTGATGAAGTACGACGCCGCCGATCCCCGCTGGCCGGACCGTGACCGCTTCGTGCTCTCCGCCGGCCACGGCTCGATGCTGCTCTACGCCCTGCTCTATCTCACCGGCGCGCCGGGCATGCAGCTCGACGACCTCAAGGCCTTCCGCCAGCTGGAGTCGAAGACCCCCGGCCACCCCGAGAACTTCATGACGGCCGGCGTCGAGACCACCACCGGCCCGCTCGGCCAGGGGCTGGCCACCGCCGTCGGCATGGCGATGGCCGAGCGCATGCTCGCCGCCGAGTTCGGCAAGAAGGTCGTCGACCATCACACCTATGTGCTCGCGTCGGACGGCGACCTGATGGAAGGCATCAGCCAGGAGGCGATCGCGCTCGCCGGCCATCAGAAGCTCAACAAGCTGGTCGTGCTCTGGGACGACAACGGCATCTCGATCGACGGCCCGCTGTCGATCACCGACAATGTCGACCAGGTCGCGCGCTTCAAGGCCTGCGGCTGGCGCTCCGAGCGCGTCGACGGCCATGATCCCGAGGCGATCGAGGCCGCGATCCGCCGCGCCCAGAAGTCGAACAAGCCGACCATGATCGCCTGCAAGACGGTGATCGGCTTCGGCGCGCCGAAGAAGGCCGGCACCTCCAAGGCCCATGGCGAGCCGCTCGGCGCCGAGGAGCTCGCCGCCGCCAAGCAGAAGCTCGGCATCACCGGCGGCGCCTTCGAGGTCGCTGCCGACGTGCTGAAGGCGTGGCGTGGCTTCGGCGCTGCCGGCGCTGCCGCTCACAAGGATTGGAGCGAGCGCTTCGCCGCCCTCTCCGAGCGCAAGCGCGGCGAGTTCGACCGCCGTCTCGCCCATGGCATCCCGGCCAAGCTCGACAAGGCGATCCTTGCCCACAAGAAGGGGCTGATCGCCGCGCCGCAGGCCGTCGCGACCCGCAAGGCCTCGGAGCTCGCGCTCGAAGCCATCCTCCCGGTCATGCCGGAGCTGGTGATGGGCTCGGCCGACCTGACGCCGTCCAACAACACCCGCACCAAGGCCGCCGAGGACTTCACGCCGAAGACCCCGAAGGGCCGCTATGTCCGCTACGGCATCCGCGAGCACGGCATGGCCGCGGCGATGAACGGCATTACCCTGCATGGCGGGTTCCGCACCGCCGGCGGCACCTTCCTGGTCTTCGCCGACTATGCCCGCCCCTCGATGCGCCTGGCCGCGCTGATGGGCCTGCCCGTTGTCTACGTCATGACCCATGACTCGATCGGCCTCGGCGAGGACGGCCCGACCCACCAGCCGGTCGAGCAGATCGCCTCGCTCCGCGCGATGCCGAACATGCGCGTCTTCCGCCCGGCCGATGCCATCGAGACGGCCGAAGCCTGGCAGGCCGCGCTGGAGCGCACCGACGGACCGACGGTCCTCGCGCTCTCCCGCCAGAACCTGCCGCAGCTGCGCACCGACGCTGCGGCGAGGAACCGTTCGGTGGCCGGCGCCTACGAGCTGCTGGCGGCCGAGGGCGGCAAGGCCCAGGTCTCGATCTTCGCCTCGGGTTCCGAGGTCGAGCTCGCCGTCGCGGCGCGCAAGCTGCTCGCCGAGAAGGGCGTGCGCGCCCGCGTCGTCTCCGTGCCCTCGCTCGAGCTGCTGCTGCAGCAGGACGAGGCGACCCAGGCAGCCATCATCGGCCAGGCGCCGGTCAAGGTCGCGGTCGAGGCCGGCGTGCGCTTCGGCTGGGATGCGGTGATCGGCCATGACGGGGCGTTCGTCGGCATGCACTCCTTCGGGGCGAGCGGCCCCTACAAGGAGGTCTACAAGCATTTCGGCATCACCGCGGAGGCGATCGCCGACGCAGCGATGAAGCGGCACAACGCCTGATTCGTCGGGCGAAAAGCTGAGTTTCCCAACAGAGGTCTTGCGTTCGGCCATGCTTTGGCCGAATTGCCCGCGTGGATAGCGACGGCATCGCCGGACGCTCGGCGAAGGAGAGGAAGATTATGACGGTCAAGGTGGCGATCAACGGCTTCGGCCGCATCGGGCGCAACGTTCTGCGCGCGATCATCGAGTCGAAGCGCAAGGACATCGAGGTCGTGGCGATCAACGATCTCGGCCCGGTCGAGACCAACGCCCACCTCTTCCGCTTCGACTCCGTCCACGGCCGCTTTCCCGGCACGGTGACCGTCTCCGGCGACACGATCGATGTCGGCCGCGGCCCGATCAAGGTCACCGCGATCCGCGACCCCAAGGACCTGCCGCACAAGGCCCTCGGCGTCGACATCGCCCTGGAATGCACCGGGTTCTTCACCAGCAAGGAGAAGGCGAGCGCCCATCTCGCCGCCGGCGCCAAGCGCGTGCTGGTCTCGGCCCCCTGCGACGGCGCCGACCTGACGGTCGTGTTCGGCGTCAACCATGGCGAGCTGACCAAGGACCACCTCGTGGTCTCGAACGCCTCCTGCACCACCAACTGCCTCGCGCCGGTGGTCAAGGTGCTGCATGACACCGTCGGCATCGACAAGGGCTTCATGACCACGATCCATGCCTATACGGGCGACCAGCCGACGCTGGACACCATGCACAAGGATCTCTACCGCGGCCGCGCCGCGGCGATGTCGATGATCCCGACCTCGACCGGCGCCGCCAAGGCGATCGGCCTCGTCATCCCCGAGCTCAAGGGCCGTCTCGACGGCACCTCGATCCGCGTTCCCACCCCGAACGTCTCGGTCGTCGACTTCAAGTTCCTCGCCAAGCGCAAGACCTCGGTCGAGAAGATCAACGACGCCATCATCAAGGCTTCGAAGCGCGGCGCGCTGAAGGGCATCCTCGGCGTCACCGACCAGCCGAACGTCTCGATCGACTTCAACCACGATCCGCATTCCTCGACCTTCGCCCTCGACCAGACCAAGGTCATGGACGACAAGCTGGTGCGCGTTCTGTCGTGGTACGACAACGAGTGGGGTTTCTCGAACCGCATGAGCGACACCGCGGTCGCCATGGGCGCCCTCCTCTGATCCATCGCCATCACGCCCCGACTGGGGCGTGTAGAGCATGAAGACAGGGCCGCGAGCCGCTCGCGGCGCGGCCCTGTCAATTCCGCCAAGCTACGGAGAGCCTATGGCCAAGATCGAGCCGACCGTCACATCCCCGGCGCCTGTCGAGACGCCAGCCGTGACGCCGCCCCCCGCGTTCAGCCCCGCTCCCGCAGCTGTGACGCCTGTGCCCTCAGCTCCCACCGTCGTCGTCGGCTCCGCGATGCCCGCCCCCGCCGAGACCGGATCGAGGCCCGATCCGCGCCAGCTCGACCAGCTCTCCCGCATCGAGGAGAAGGCTGCGCGCATCGAGGAGAAATTCGCCCGCTACGAGGCTGTCCTGACCCGCGCCGAGGCCTCGCTCGAGCGCAGCGCCCACAAGGTCGACGCCGCTGCCGGCACCATGGATTTTGCAGCGATCCGCGGCGAGATTTGCACCCTGCGCGATCGCATCGACGCCACGCCCCGCGCCGGCACGCTGTTTCTGACCGCCATCGTCACCGCCGTCCTCACCGTCGCGCTGACGGTCCTCGTGCTGCGCTTCGGCGTGCCCGGGCTGTTCGGGAGCCTGCTGGTCCGATGAGCGCCTTCCGCACCCTCGACGATGCCGATCTCGCCGCCAAGCGCGTCCTCGTTCGCGTCGACCTCAACGTCCCCATGCAGGACGGCAAGGTCAGCGACACCACCCGCATCGACCGTGTGCTGCCGACAATCCGCGAGATCGCCGACAAGGGCGGCAAGGTCATTCTGCTCGCGCATTTCGGCCGTCCCAAGGGGCGCGAGGACAAGAACAGCCTGAAGCAGATCGTGCCGGCGCTGACGCAGGCGCTCGGCCGCCCGGTCACCTTCGTCGAAGACTGCGTCGGTGACGATGTCGCCAATGCGGTCCGAGCCGCGAAGAACGGCGATGTCCTGCTGCTGGAGAACACCCGCTTCCACGCCGGCGATGAGAAGAACGACGCCGAGTTCGTCAGGGCGCTGGCCGCCAATGGCGACATCTATGTCAACGACGCCTTTTCCGCCGCGCACCGCGCCCATGCCTCGACCGAGGGCCTCGCCCATGTGCTGCCGGCCTATGCCGGGCGCACCATGCAGGCCGAGCTGGAAGCGCTTTCGGCCGGCCTCGACAATCCGGCCCGCCCGGTGATGGCGATTGTCGGCGGCGCCAAGGTTTCGACCAAGCTCGACCTGCTCGGCAACCTCGTCAGCAAGGTCGACGTGCTCGCCATCGGCGGCGGCATGGCAAACACCTTCCTCGCCGCCCGCGGTGTCAATATCGGCAAGTCGCTCTGCGAGCATGACCTGCTCGACACCGCCCGCGAGATCGAAGCCAAGGCGAAGGCCGCCGGTTGCGAGATCCTGCTGCCCGTCGATGCGCTGGTGGCACGCGAATTCAAGGCGCATCCCAGCTATCGAATCGTGCCCGTCGACGGGGTCGAGGCCGACGAGATGATCCTCGACGCCGGCCCGCTCTCGATTGCCGAGGTCGTGCTGCATCTGGAGAAGGTCAAGACGCTGGTCTGGAACGGCCCCTTCGGCGCCTTCGAGCTGCCGCCCTTCGACACCGCGACCGTCGCCGTCGCCAAGGCCGCGGCCAGGCACGTCAAGGCCGGCGAACTCGTCGCGGTCGCCGGCGGCGGCGACACCGTCTCCGCCATGAACCATGCCGGCGTCGCGGACGAGCTGTCCTACGTCTCGACGGCAGGCGGCGCCTTCCTCGAATGGATGGAAGGCAAGGCCCTGCCGGGCGTCGAGACCCTGCGGAAGGCCTGATTCCGATTGCCTGTCGAAGGGCCGCCGGGCAACCGCGCGGCCCTTCGCATTTTCAGCATGTCGCCGCTTTCGCTTTGCGCGGGCGGCACTTACGCACTACATCGACCACATATCGATCCAGCCAAAGGGGAGTGCCAATCGTGGCCCGTATCACGCTTCGCCAGTTGCTCGACCATGCCGCCGAGAACGACTACGGCGTGCCCGCCTTCAACATCAACAACATGGAGCAGGCGCTCGCGATCATGGCCGCTGCGGACGCGACCGATGCGCCCGTCATCATCCAGGCCTCGCGCGGCGCCCGCAGCTACGCCAACGACATCATGCTCAAGCACATGATGGACGCGGTGACCGAGATCTATCCGCATATCCCCGTCTGCGTGCATCTCGACCACGGCAACGAGCCGGCGACCTGCATGACCGCGATCCAAGCCGGCTTTACCTCGGTGATGATGGACGGTTCGCTCAAGGCCGACGGCAAGACCCCCGGCGACTGGGATTACAATGTCGGCGTGACCAAGACCGTCACCGACATGGCCCATCTCGGCGGCATCTCGGTCGAGGGCGAACTCGGCGTGCTCGGCTCGCTCGAGAGCGGCGAGGGCGAGAAGGAGGACGGCCACGGCTTCGAGGGCAAGCTCAGCCATGACCAGTTGCTGACCAATCCGGACGAGGCCGTGAAGTTCGTCGCCGAGACCAAGGTCGATGCGCTCGCCATCGCCATGGGCACCTCGCACGGCGCCTACAAGTTCACCCGCAAGCCCGACGGCGCGATCCTGGCGATGCATGTCATCGAGGCGATCCACAAGCTGCTGCCGAACACGCATCTCGTCATGCACGGCTCGTCCAGCGTTCCGCAGGACCTCCAGGACGTCATCAACCAGAATGGCGGCAAGATGCCCCAGACCTGGGGCGTGCCGGTCGAGGAAATCCAGCGCGGCATCAAGCACGGCGTGCGCAAGATCAACATCGACACCGACAATCGCATGGCGATGACCGGCCAGATCCGCAAGATCCTGTCGGAGAACCCCGGTGAATTCGACCCGCGCAAATATCTGAAGCCGGCCATGGAGGCGATGACCAAGCTCTGCAAGCAGCGCCTGGAAGAGTTCAACACCGCCGGCCAGGCCTCGAAGATCAAGCGCGTCATCACGCTGGCCGAGATGGCCAGGCGCTACGCCAAGGGCGAGCTCGACCCGACCTTCGGCTCGAAGAAGGCAGCCTGACCGGGCCGACCGGCCTCGATTTGCGACGCCCGGCCTTGCGCCGGGCGTTTCTGTTTCGGCCAGGCGCACCGCCCCGGTTGCAGCCGGCATGTATCGGGCGCTCTTTCCGTGCGTCGCGATTTCTGATTCAACGGCACGACCTCGCCGCCTGAGCCCGCAATCCCATGTCGATCGTCTTCTCAGCCCTGGTCGCGGTCTTCGTCGGCTTCGCCGCCTCGGTCGCGGTCATCCTCTCGGCCGCACAGGCGCTCGGCGCCAGCGCCGGGCAGACCGTGTCCATGGTCGCCGCGCTCGCCATCGGCACGGCACTGCCGAGCATCTGGCTGTCCTGGCGCTATCGCATGCCGATGATCTGCGCCTGGTCGACGCCCGGGGCGGCCCTGATTGCGGCTGCCAGCGGCTTCGATATGGCCTCCGCGGTCGGCGCCTTCCTCGTCGCCGCCGTACTGATGATGCTGACTGCCGCCTTCGGCCCCCTCGGCCGGCTGATCGAGCGCATCCCGATGCCGGTCGCCTCGGCCATGCTGGCCGGTGTCATCTTCCGGTTCGTCGTCGCCGTCTTCGATGAGATGCGGGTGTCGCCGCTGCTCGTGCTGCCGCTTCTCGCGGTCTTCCTTGTCGCGCGCCTTCTCAACCCGTTCCTCGCCGTCATCGCCGCGCTTGCCGCCGGCATCGGCATCAGCTTCCTGGGTGGGCTCGCCCACTGGCCTGCGGGAGAGATCGCGCTCACCGGCCTCGAATTCGTCACGCCGCGCTTCGATATTGCCGCCATGCTCGGCATCGGCGTCCCGCTCTATCTCGTCACCATGGCTGCCCAGAACCTTCCCGGCTTCGCCGTCCTGCGTGCCGCCGGCTACAAGCCGCCGACGGCGCCGGCCTTGTTCGCCACCGGCCTCGTCTCGCTGCTCACCGCTCCCTTCGGAGCGCATATGACCAACATGGCGGCGATATCAGCCTCGATCTGCACCGGCGGGGATACCCATCCAGACCCGGCCCAGCGCTGGAAGGCAGGCGTGCTCTACGGCATTGCCTATCTCGTCGTCGCCGCTTGCACCGGGCTGCTGATCGCGCTGCTGCTCGCTCTGCCGAAGGCCTTGATCGTCGCGGTGGCGGGCCTCGGCCTCGTCGGCTCGTTCACCGGCGCGCTCGGACAGGCCATGTCGTCCGACAAGGAGCGCTTCGCCGCGGCCGTCGCCTTCGCAGTGGCGGCATCGAGCCTTTCGCTTTTTGGCATCGGCTCGGCCTTCTGGAGCCTTGTCGCCGGGCTTGCGGTCTTGACATTGGACGTCGCTGCGGGCCGTTTGCGCAGCCGATCATGACCACACACGCTCCCCCTACCCGCCTGATGCTCGTCACCCCGCCCGTCGAGGATGCGGAGGCCATGGCGTTTCGCCTGATGCAGGCGATGGCCGGCGGCGACATCGCCGCCATCGTCCTGCGTCTCACCTCCGGCGACGACCGCAGCCGCATCGAGCGCGTCAAGCGCCTCGCCGGGCCGGTCCAGGCCAACAACGTCGCGCTCGTCGTCGAGGACAGCGCGCTCGTCGCCACCCGCGGGGGTGCCGACGGCGTCCATGTCGGGGGCGGCCCGGAGGCCATTGCCGAGGCGCGCTCCAGCTTGAAGGGCGAGCGCATCATCGGTGCCGGCGGCCTGAGGGCCCGCCATGATGCGATGGATGTCGGCGAGGCCGGCGTGGATTATGTCATGTTCGGCGAGCCCCGTGCCGATGGCAGCGTGCCGCCGCTCGCGGCCGTCATCGAACGCGCCGGCTGGTGGGCCGAGATTTTCGAGACGCCCTGCGTCGCCTATGCGCCCGATGCCGATTCCGTGCCGGCGCTGGTCGAGACCGGCGCCGAGTTCGTCGCGCTCGGCGCCTGGGCCTTCGAGGACGGGCAGGATATCCGCGCGCTGGTCGAGGCGGCCAACGTCGCGATCGCCGCCTGCGCGGCGCGGAAGGCTGCGCGATGAAGGCTGCCCGCCTCGTCTGTCTGGCCGGCATTCTGCTCGCTGTGCCGGCCATGGCTGCGCCCGCCGCGGACGAAGCCTATGGCGCCTATCAGGCGGGCCATTACAGGCGCGCCCTGTCGGAGGCCCTGAAGCGCATCGAGGCCAACAGCAACGACGCCGCGGCGATGACGCTGGTGGGCGAGCTCTATCGCCAGGGTCTTGGCATCGCGCCCGACCAGAAGGTCGCGACCGAGTGGTATGACCGCGCCGAAGCGCGCGGCGACATCAACGCGACCTTCGCGCTCGCCACCCAGCTCCTCGACGAGAAGAGCGGCAAGCGCGATGCCGTCCGCGCCGGCACTCTCCTGGAGAAGGCCGCCGCCGCCGGCCATCCGGCTGCCAACTACAATCTCGCCCTGACCCTGCTCGCGACCGGCCGCGAGGCCGACGACAAACGCGCCGTGGCCTGCCTCGAGGTTGCCGCCAAGGCGAACGTCGCCGACGCCATGCATGCGCTTGGCGTCCTGGCCAAGCAAGGCCGCGGCATGCCCGCGAGCGAAGAGGTGGCCGCGCGCTGGATGAAGCAGGCCGCCGCGGCTGGAAACATTCCCGGCATGGTCGAGTATGCGATCATGCGGTTCAACGGCATCGGCGTCGACAAGGACGAGGCCGCGGCGGCCAAGCTGTTCCAGCGCGCCGCTGCCCAGGGCAATCCGATCGCGCAGAACCGCCTGGCCAAGCTCTACCAGTTCGGCCTCGGCATTCCGCCGGATACGATCGAGGCCGCCGCCTGGTACCTCGCGGCTCGTGCGCAGGGGCTCGACGACCCCGGGCTGGATGCGCTGTTCGACCGCCTGAAGCCCGAACAGCAGGCCCGCGCCGCGCGCATTGCCGCCAGCCGCATCAGCAGCGCCGTCTTGACGGCGCCGTAAGAGCCGCGCAAGTGACGGTACGCTATTCCTGCCGGGCGCGTCATCCGCGCCGCTGGCCCATCGCGCCGCCGCGGCGCGCAAGAGGTTTCCGATGATCCGCTCTCCCCTGATGACCGTGATGACCGACGCCGTGATGAAGGCGTCCCGTTCGCTCAAGCGCGATTTCGGCGAGGTCGAGAACCTGCAGGTGCTCGCCAAGGGCCCGGGCGATTTCGTCTCCAAGGCCGACCACAAGGCCGAGGAGATCCTGCGCGAGGCCTTGCAGAAGGCCCGCCCCGGCTACGGCTTCGTCATGGAGGAAAGCGGCGTCGTGCACGGCACGGACGAGAGCAACCGCTGGCATATCGACCCGCTCGACGGCACCCACAACTTCCTGCGCGGCATCCCGCACTGGAACATCTCGGTCGCGCTGGAGCGCGACAACCAGTTCATCGCCGGCGTGGTCTATGACGCCGCCAAGGACGAGATGTTCATGGCCGAGAAGGGCAAGGGCGCCTATGTCAACAACCGCCGCCTGCGCGTCTCCGGCCGCAACGAGCCCACCGAGATGCTGATCGGCACCGGCATCCCGCATATCGGCAAGGGCGGCCATGGCCAGTTCCTGCGCGAGCTTGCCGCCGTCATGCCGCGCTTCGCCAATGTCCGCCGCATGGGTTCGGCGGCGCTCGACATCGCCTATGTCGCGGCAGGCCGCCTCGATGGCTACTGGGAGCGCGGGCTCAACACCTGGGATTTCGCGGCCGGCGCCGTGCTGATCCGCGAAGCCGGCGGAACCTTCGGCACCCTCGACGGGAAGCAGGTCACCAGCGCCCGTGACATCATCTGCGGCAACGAGGCTGCGGAGCGGGCGTTGAGCGCGGCGCTGAAGACAGCCACCGCCTGAGGGACCCTCGCCGCTCTTTCGTGCTTGATCCCCGAGGCGCGGGAGGCGACAGTCCTCCCGCACTCCGAGGCGAACGGAAGACGACGCATGGCTAACGAGGATTTGGCGGCCGAGCCGGTGACGGCCGCACCCCCGCGAACGGAAACCCGTTTCTCACGCCCGCTTCGCTACGTCGTCCGTGCGCTCATCTTCATCGCGCTCATCGGCTTCCTCGGCTTCATCCTGCAGGACGGCCTGATCCAGGCCTTCATGACCAATCCGGGGCTGAATGGCCTCATTGTCGGCGCTCTCCTC